>CAYUNU010000391.1:0-4018 GCA_964446195.1 uncultured Porphyromonadaceae bacterium
TGATAGTCGGCAGTTCCGTAAGGTACGGTAAACTCAATGGTGCGGGTACTGTGATCAACGAGACCACCATAAGTGATGCCCTCTAAAGTAACAGAATACTCAGTCAGCTCAGCAGAACACTGAGCATTTGTTTTTACCGAAAATCCAAATGTTAGCAGTATAGCAAACATCCAGATCATAGTAAAACGTAAGTTTTTACTCATAATGAAAAAAATTTAAGTTAAGTTATAAAACAATTAAAGTGTTGTCAATCGACTGTAAGGCAATGAATTAAAAAAATAGCTCTTCTCAACTTTATGAAGCGGACGCACCGCTCCCATAATTCCGCTAAATTAAATATTTTTTCAGAAACAACAAAGGCTTGTTATCAAATATTAAAAACAACTCATTCGAGTCTAATATTTTGCTACAAGAGGAATCCTTCGTCCAAGGCCAAAAGCTTTGCTTGAAACTCTCAAAATGGGGGGAGACTGAAATCGCTTATATTCGCTTCTGTTAACAAGACTAACAACCCTCCTAACAAGCTTTTCATCAATACCTGAGGAAACAATAGTATTTACAGATTCCTTTAATTCGATAAAATGATATAGTATATTATCTAGAATGGAATAATCAGGAAGAGAATCGCTGTCCTTTTGATCAGGGCGCAATTCGGCAGATGGCGGTTTGATAATAATATTTTCGGGGATTATTTCCATTTCCCTATTAATAAATCTGGATAAAGCATACACATCAGTTTTGTAAACATCACCAAGAACAGAAAGGCCCCCATTCATATCACCGTAAAGTGTGGCGTAGCCAACAGCAGCCTCACTTTTATTAGAGGTATTTAATAGTATATATCCCAATTTATTGGATAAAGCCATTAGCATTAAACCTCGGGTTCTTGCTTGAATATTCTCCTCTGTAACATCAGGATGTAATTTACCAAATAAGGATTTCAAGCTAAGCTCAATATCATCAACCACCTTCTGGATTTCTATTTTTTCCCAACTAATATTTAGATTTTTTGCCAGAATTATAGAATCATTAATAGAATGATCAGAGGAATATTTGGATGGCATAAGCAAAACTCTAACATTTTGAGCACCAAGAGCCCGAACAGCTAACACCAATGTTAGAGCTGAATCTATACCTCCCGAAAGCCCCAAGGTTGCCTTCGAGAAACCCACTTTATTAAAATAGTCCTTAATCCCAAAAATCAATGCTTTACACATCATTTCGAGGCGATATTCCTCGCTGACAATTGCATATTCGACAATAGGCTTCCCAGAGCCTAAGGTTAAAACATCCTCAAGGAGATATTCCCTGGTGTCCTCCTGGAAAGGGGCAAAGTCATCAATAATATTTCCATCCGGACCAACAACCATGGATGAACCATCAAAAATCAGTTCTGTATTTGCCCCCACCTGATTTGAATAAAAAATAGGTAGACCGTACTTTGCAGCATTTTGAGACATTACTTTTTTTCGACTGTTAAGCTTATTTGCAGCAAAAGGAGATGCAGAGATATTTATTATCATATCTGGTCGCTGATCTATCAGCCTTTCCATTGGAGAAACAGGATACAATTTGCTACGCGCAAAAGCATTTTCAATCGGTTGATCATCCCAAAGATCTTCGCAAATAGTAAGAGCAATGCGTCTACCTCTGAACTCAATTACTTTGAATTCAGTATTTGGCTCAAAATAACGATACTCGTCAAAAATATCATAAGTTGGGAGTAGCGTTTTATACCTAATATCCTTAACCTCTCCACCATATAAAAAATATGCAGCATTATATAGATTTTTTCCCCTTTCATTGGGATTAATGGCAGGACCACCGACAATAATTCCAATTTCTTTACTCAAGGATGCAATTTTCTCAACTGAATCCAGACAAGAATCAATAAAATCTTTTTGCTCCAATAGATCCAATGGAGGATACCCACAAACAGACAATTCGGAAAAAATTACTATATCAACATTCCTTTTTATCCCATCATTAATGACGGTCTCCATCTTAAGCCTGTTGGCATCAAAATTACCAATATGGAAATTAAGCTGAGCTATTAAAATCTTCATAACAAATCGCTAAAAAAACACTAAAATGCCAGGCCTAATTTTAATCCTAGCTGATTAATGTAGGCATTATCCGTCACAGGTGCTCCTCTATCGTTGGTTAAGTCCAAAAATGTACTACGATATTCAAGCGCAACAACCAGCGATAAATTATTCCCAAATGAATAAAGTATACCACCCTCCACATGATAACCAATATTAAATACACTAATCTCTTCTGAAATAGATGCTTTAACATAATTATTATCAGTGGCAGTGCAGGTCGCCTTGGTGTTAAAAAGCAAGTTAAGGCCAACATCAGCAAATACAGTTGTATAACCTATTTCGCTTGAGGTAAATTTCAAACCAAGCGGAATATCTATATACTTCAACTGAAAAGTCATCTTTGTGCCGGGAGCCATAGTATCAATACCAGAATCAAAATGAATAACTTGCTCATCAAGGTAAATTAAACTCCCTCCTGTACTTTCAAGATTCAGCCCAGTTGAGAAACCATAATGATCCTCAAAAAAATAATCAAACTCAAGGCCAGCATAGTATCCAAAATATAATGGA
Source organism: uncultured Porphyromonadaceae bacterium (assembly GCA_964446195.1). GTDB lineage: Bacteria > Bacteroidota > Bacteroidia > Bacteroidales > UBA12481 > JAUVKA01. Next base: position 2,619 of record CAYUNU010000391.1, read on the forward strand.
CCTTTCTCATTATTAACAACGTCCGATTTCAACCAGCTAAGATGAGGACTAGCAATCAAACTAAATTTTATTGGACTGGATCTCTCTTGCGAAAAAACAATCCCGCCAACGAAAATAAGCCAAATAAGCAAAATGTTTCTTTTCATCGTATTTTTGTAAGAATTTTACAATACTAACGTTTCCAATAGACAAATGTATATAATAGTACAAAATATGTTATAGTATGACCTACATGAAAATAAAACATCAGACTATTTCCCTTATTGTAATAGCTGCTGCACTTACCATATTATCAGGATGCAGAGCACTTAACACCAAGGAACCCCAAGTAAAGCGATTTGAAAAAGATTTATTTGCACTTGAACTTAATAGCCCGGAGAAAATAAATAGTTTAAAAGAGAATTATCCTGATTTTTTTCCAGTATTCTGTTCAGACATAATTGCCATAGGACCAGCAAACTCTCCTACAATACATGAAACGCTGGCACAATTTGTTAATGATCCGGTCATTAGAAGCATTTATGAAATGACAGATTCCGTTTATCCTGATTTGGATAGCTATTCACATAAAATCCATGCTGGATTGAAAAAATTCAATAAAATGCTAGATGTTTCAGACACAGTTCAATTAATAAGCTATATTTCTGGGTTCAATCAATCATTTGTAAGCATCCCAGGAGTTTTAGGTATCAGCCTGGATAATTTCCTTGGAGCAGAAACTGAATATTACAAGCATCTGGCTATTCCCAAGTATCTTCGACAAACAATGGACCCCAATCACCTCAGTATTAACGCGGTAAGAGCCTGGATATTAAGCGAAGTTACTGAGCCACCAGAGACTAAAACGCTGCTGGATCACATGATATATGAAGGTAAAATCCTGTACTTACTTAAGGAGTCAATGACAAAAGAAAAAGAGTGTGACATTTTTAATTATTCACAGGACCAATTGGAATGGTGCCTTCAATATGAATCCATTATGTGGGAATATATTATTGAGAAGGAATTGCTCTATTCACCAGATCGGATATTGATAAGCCGAATCACAAAAGAGGCTCCATTTGTCAGAGAATTCGGACAGGAATCTCCAGGACGCGCAGGCAGTTGGCTTGGGTACAGAATAGTTAAATCCTACATGAAAAAAACGGGACAGTCGGCATCAGAATTGATAAGCGTAAAAGATTCTAAAGAAATACTGGCTGAAAGTCGTTATCGCCCACGTTAGAGGTCTATTCTTTTTGAAGGCTTTGATTTAAACCATATATTTGAATGTTAATTTTAGCCCGAAATAATAATCGTTTAAACTTAAGCATAATGAAAAAAAGTTCTACTTATCGTTGTGAATTATGTGGCAATATTGTTGAGCTTCTCCATGTTGGAGGAGGAACACTCGTTTGCTG
>CAYUNU010000392.1:0-690 GCA_964446195.1 uncultured Porphyromonadaceae bacterium
TGATATGTTGACTGTCAAGATTTATACCCGGCCGACTGTTGAGAAGATTGATGAAGTTGTAATTAGTGGGGAGAGGGAAACTCTTAAGACTCAGGTTTATACTTCAGTACAGAAGATTACACCCAAGCAAATGGCTAAAATTCCTACTGTGGGTAGTGAGCCTGATTTGGCTCAGTATCTTCAAGTATTGCCTGGTGTTATTTTTACAGGAGACCAGGGAGGACAGTTATATATCAGGGGAGGTGCTCCAATCCAGAATAAGGTTCTGCTAGATGGTATGATTGTATACAATCCTTTTCACTCGATTGGATTGTTTTCGGTTTTTGATTCTGATGTCATCAGTATTGCTGATGTTTACACCGGTGGTTTCAGTGCTAAATATGGTGGACGGATTTCCTCAATAATGGATATTACTACAAGAGATGGTAATAAAAAGAGACTGTCGGGAAAGATTTCATCGAGTACTTTCATGTCCAAAGTATTACTTGAGGGGCCATTAAAAAAGGCCAAGGATGGTGAAGGTTCTGCATCTTTTATAGTATCTGCTAAGCATTCTTATCTGGAGCAGACATCACAGTATCTTTATACTTATGTTGATACAGCGGGTTTACCTTTTAATTTCACCGACCTCTATGGTAAAGTATCTATGAATGGTAGAAATGGGAGCAAGGTAAATTTCTTTGGTTTTAA
>CAYUNU010000392.1:710-4005 GCA_964446195.1 uncultured Porphyromonadaceae bacterium
TACCTATGGTGCTGGTTCAAATGTGGTTCTGGTGCCTGGTGATTTCCCGGCATTGGTGCAGGCGAATATGGCTTATTCCTCATATAATATTTTCATGAATGAAGCCGAGCAGCAGCCACGCGAATCTTCTATTAACGGTTTTAATGTTGGTCTTTCCTTTCTGTACTTTTTTGGAAAGGATGAATTGGATTACGGTGTTGAGGTTTTAGGTTTTAATACAAACTTCAATTATTTTAATTCGGTTGGGCGGAAAATCACTCAGCAACAATATACTACTGAGCTTGCCGGATATGCAAAGTACAAGATGACTCTTGGTAAACTTCTTATTGAACCTAGTTTCAGATTGCATTATTATGCATCATTGGGAGAAGCAAGTCCGGAGCCAAGATTGGGAATCAAGTATAATATAAGTGATATTTTAAGGGTTAAGTTTTCTGGCGGGGTTTATTCTCAGAACCTTATTGCAGCGAACTCTGACCGGGATGTTGTTAACCTTTTCTACGGTTTCTTGAGTGGCCCCGAGGATTTGCAGAAAGAATTTGATGGTAATAAGGTTAATACCAAGCTTCAGAAATCAAACCACGCAATTTTAGGATTTGAATTTGACATTACTAATCGATTGAATCTTAACGTTGAAGGGTACATTAAGGATAATACTCAACTTACGAATATTAATAGAAATAAGCTATACGATGATACTGGTGAAAATCAGGATAAACCGGCTTATTTACGTAAAGACTTCATTATAGAAACCGGTCAGGCATATGGAGTGGATTTCTTGTTAAAGTATGATTATAAGAGGCTTTATTTCTGGGGTGTTTATTCCTTAGGTTATGTAACGCGTTATGATGGTATCATTCAATATCCGCCTCATTTTGACAGAAGGCATAATGTTAATCTTGTTGTATCCTATACATTTGGTGAGGATCTAAACTGGGAGTTCAGTACAAGATGGAACCTTGGATCGGGATTTCCATTTACACAAACACAAGGTTTTTACGAGAAGATACCTTTCCATGATGGGATCAATACTGATTACACAACCGCCAATGGTGAGCTGGGTATAGTTTACGGTCCGCTTAATCAGGGTCGTCTCCCTTATTACCACAGGTTGGATATGAACCTTAAGCGGTCATTTGTTCTTGGTGATTACACTAATATTGATGTAACACTAAGTGTCACTAATGTGTATAATCGTAATAATATTTTCTATTTCGACAGGATCAGGTACGAACGTGTCGATCAATTACCGTTGATGCCAACTTTAGGTGTTAGCTTGACTTTCTAATATTTATGGCGTCAAAACAAGCAAAGTATATTTTTGTTACCGGAGGAGTTACTTCTTCCCTTGGAAAGGGTATTATATCTTCTTCTCTTGCCAGTCTTCTCCAGGCCAGAGGTTTTTCAGTGACTATACAGAAGCTGGATCCTTATATTAATGTTGATCCAGGTACATTAAATCCTTACGAGCACGGAGAGTGTTATGTTACTGAGGATGGAGCTGAGACTGATTTGGATCTGGGCCATTATGAAAGATTTCTGAATATATCAACATCGCAGGCTAATAATGTCACTACTGGCAGAATTTATCAGTCGGTTATAGATAAGGAGCGCCGTGGAGATTATTTGGGAAAAACAGTACAGATTATACCACATATCACTGATGAGATAAAGCGAAGGATTCAGGTTCTTGGTACAAAAGGTAAATTTGATATTGTTATTACTGAAATTGGTGGAACAGTTGGTGATATAGAGTCGCTCCCATATATTGAATCTCTGAGGCAGTTAAAATGGGAGTTAGGTGATAGGGTTATGGTAATTCATCTGACCCTTGTGCCTTATCTCAGCACTACCGGGGAACTAAAGACCAAACCGACTCAACACTCAGTTAAGGCTCTTCAAGAGGAGGGTGTTCAGCCTGATGTACTGGTTCTTAGAACAGAAAAAAAGCTTGGTTTGGATGTTAGGAAAAAAGTAGCACTTTTTTGCAATGTTCATCTTCCTGCCGTTATTGAATCGAGAGATGCGACCACAATATATGAGGTTCCTCTCATGATGTATAGGGAGAAGCTGGATGAGATTGTTTTAAAGAAGCTGAAGCTTGATATTGAAAAGAAACCAAATCTTCAACACTGGGAAACATTTGTCAGGTCGGTAAAAAAACCTAAGCATGAAGTTAGTATAGGTCTTGTTGGCAAGTATGTTGAGCTACATGATGCTTATAAGTCAATTAATGAGAGTTTTATACACGCAGGAGCTGCCAATGACTGTCGGGTTAACCTAAAATGGATTCATAGCGAATTGCTGGAGGAAGATGGTTGGGAGAATAGCTTGGAAGGATTAAAAGGGATATTGGTTGCTCCAGGCTTTGGACACAGGGGTATTGAGGGTAAAATCAATGCGGTCCGCTATGCTCGTGAAAATAATATCCCTTTTCTGGGTATTTGTTTAGGTATGCAATGTGCGGTTATTGAATTTGCCAGAAATATTTTGGGTATTAAGAAGGCTAATTCTACTGAGATGGACCCGAAAACCCCCGGACCGGTTATTGATCTCATGGAGCAGCAGAAGAAAGTTACGGATAAAGGTGGTACAATGCGTCTTGGCGCTTACGATTGCAAGATTATGCCTGGATCTCTTACCTCGAGTGTATATATGAAGGAAAATATCCAGGAACGGCATCGCCACCGCTATGAGTTTAATAATGAATACACAGATATTTTTGTTGAAAATGGGATGATCCCGGCAGGGATAAATCCCGACAACAGTCTGGTTGAAATTATGGAGATTCCAAGTCATAAATGGTTTATTGGAGTCCAATTCCATCCTGAATATAAGTCGACCGTTTCTAAGCCACATCCACTTTTTGTCAGTTTCGTTAAGGCAAGCATGGAATAATTACTTATTTTTGGCGCGCCAAGGAAAAGCATTCCGGGTAATTTATTGAAAATGAGGTATGGATAGAAAATCACTGATTGGATTATTGATTATTGGAGCCTTGTTGGTAGCATATAGTTTATATATGAAGCCTTCAAAGGAGCAAATAGCAGAAAACCAAAGAATAAACGACTCAATCCAACAAGCCAGGATTGAGCAGCAGATTGAGGCAAAAAAGTTGGAAGATCTTAAGAATTCTGTGAAGGCCACCGAAGTTCTTGAAGATTCTGTTACCGCTGAAGATCAACTTGAAAAACAGTTGGGTGTTTTTGCAGCAGCAGGCCAGGGAGAAGAAAAATTTGTCACACTGGAGAATGACCGCCTGCGTCTTGTTATCAGCAATATGGGTGGTAGGGTT
>CAYUNU010000393.1:0-3995 GCA_964446195.1 uncultured Porphyromonadaceae bacterium
ACAGCCAATCAGGCTGCAGGATAATTTTAGAAATAAATAATTTTTGGATAAATGGCAGAAGTAATTGAACAAATAGAAAAATTTGGACTAATCGTCAAGGATCGTCCAAAGACTCAATTCGCAAAAGTTGGAGTTTTGGGATGTGGATTAGTTGGGCAAAATATTACAAGGATAATAGCTAAAGCCGGAATAGAGGTTGTGTTTATTGAGTTGAGCAAGGAGAAGATTGATCAGGCGATCGAAGGTATTAGTGCTGATCTTGATTACAGAATCAATCACTGGGGAATGACAACCGGAGAGAAGAAAGGAATACTAAACCGAATTAAAGGTAGCACAAATTGCAAAGATCTTGCCGGCTGTGATTTGGTGATAGAAGCTATTAAGTCAAGAACCAGGGAAGAACGCGTGAGCTTGAGAAAGGAAATCTTTAAGCGCGTGGAAGATTATGTAGACCCAAAGACTATCATTGCTACTAATTCCACTACCATTGTTATTACGGAACTATCATCGGAGCTGGTTCATAAGGATCGTTGCGTAAGCCTGCATTTTTCAACCTCTAGCCCAGGAGCTAATATGGTTGAAGTTGCCAGAGGTTTATATACTTCAGATGAGACATATGATAATGTAAAGAAGTTTACTTCCCTTATTAGTACCAAAATGGTGCCTGTTGAAGAATCACCTGGTCTACTGTCAGTTAGGCTTTTTGCCTCTATGATTAACGAAGCGTGCATGGTTCTGATGGAAGGAGTTAGTGAAAAAGAATATATTGATCTGGCTGCCAGAACAGGTTTGGGAATGGCTTTAGGACCTTTTGAACTTGCTGATAAAATCGGTCTGGATAAAGTAGTAAGGTGGCTGGATAACCTTTACAATGAGTTTGGAGACATGAAATATAAGGCTTCACCAATACTCAAGAAACTTGTCAGAGCTCAACAATTTGGTAGGATTTCAGGCAAAGGATTTTATGAGTATACAGATGAGGGTAAAAAAATTGTTGAAATAAGTTACTAAATACGATATTATATTATGAAGGTTCTAGTCCTGAATTGCGGAAGCTCTTCCATAAAATACCAATTATTTGATATGACTAAGAAATTTGTCATGGGAAAAGGTGTTGTTGAGAAAATTGGGCTTACGGGTTCTTTTGTGAAGCATACAAAAGATTCTGGTGACAAAGTGAAGTTTGTAGGTGAAATCCTGGATCATAAAACGGGAATTGAATATGTCCTTGGCATTCTCACAAGCAAAAAACATGGATGTATTAAAGGTCTTGAAGAGATTGAAGCCTGCGGCCATAGAGTGGCTCATGGAGGAGAAAAATTCTCAGAAAGCGCCTTTGTTGATGAAGGAGTACATCAGGAAATACAAAATTTAATCGAGCTGGCTCCTTTGCACAATCCTGCAAATCTAAAGGGGATAGATGCTATGGAAGAATTAATACCTGGCATTCCTCAGGTAGCAGTTTTTGACACATCATTTCACCATTCAATCCCTCCACATGCATATATGTATGGAATCCCATATGCCTTATACACAAAATATGGAATAAGAAGATACGGATTCCATGGGACTTCACATAGATATGTTTCAAACCAAGCCTGTAAGGCAGTGGGCAAGTCTTTTGAATCGACAAAGATTATTTCCTGTCATTTGGGTAATGGTGCATCAGTTACAGCAATAGAAAATGGAAAGTCAGTTGATACATCGATGGGGTTTACCCCTCTTGAAGGCCTTATGATGGGAACTAGATCTGGCGATATGGACCTGGGAGTTCTTACTTTCCTTATGGATAAAGAAGAACTCAGTCACCATACCGCAAATATCCTGATAAATAAACATAGTGGAATGTTAGGTGTAACAGGTGTTTCATCTGATATGAGGGAGATTGAAATCGAGGCTTTTGAAAAAGGAAATCAAAGAGCTCAACTTGGTCTTGATATGTACCACTATCGTGTTTCTAAATATATCGGCTCATATGTTGCTGCATTGAATGGACTTGATATACTCGTTTTTACTGGAGGAATAGGCGAAAATGCTCCTGAAACAAGAGAAGCTATATGTGAGCGACTTGGGTATTTGGGTTTAGTCTTTGATAAAGAGAAAAACAAAAACCTACGTGGCAAAGAAGCAATACTTTCTAAGCCAGAATCAAAAATTATTGTCATGGTAGTTCCTACAGATGAAGAATTTGTTATCGCTGAAGACACAGAAAAAATAGTTGAGAAAATCACATAAAATATAATTTCATTTAAAATATTGTCTTAATGTTTTCTTCCCTATCAGATATTGAAAAAAGGGTTAAATCCCTGAAAAAGCAAAAAAGACTTGTTCTGGCTGCTTCGGAAGACGCTCACGCTCTCATGGCAGTTAAACAGGCCAGAGAAAAAGGAATTATTCAGGTAATTCTGGTAGGTGATAAGACAAAAACTCTTGAAATAGCTAAGTCTTTAGGAATCAATCTTGATGGAATTGAGATTCACCATGAGCCGGATAATGCCGAAGCCGTGGAGAGATCAGTGAAAATGATTAGTGATGGTAGTGCAGATATCCTGATGAAAGGAAAATCAAGCACAGCAACCTTGCTGAAAGGAATACTTAACAAAGAATGGGGGATGAGAAAAGGTAAACTCCTGTCTCATTTTGCCCTTTTCGAAATACCCTCATATCACAAATTGCTGGCATTAACTGATGTAGCTATCAATATGAATCCCGATCTAAAGGATAAAGTTGCAATACTTGAGAATTCTGTTGCCTTTATGAATGGTTTAGGATGGGAAAAGCCTAAAGTAGCTATAATCGCTGCTGTTGAGGTGGTTAACGAGGCAATGATAGCCACAGTGGATGCCGCAAATATTAAAGAACTGTCAAGTAAAGGCGAGTTGAAGAATTGCATTGTTGATGGGCCAATGGCCTTGGATAGTGCAATTAATAAAGATAGTGCCATTAAAAAGAATGTCTCTACTGAAGTTGGTGGCGATGCAGATCTTTTGCTTTTCCCTCAACTCGAAAGTGGTAACGTAATGTATAAGTCATTAGCCTTTCTGGCCGGTGGCTTATCTGCTTCTGTTGTCCTGGGCGCTTCTGCTCCAATAGTTCTTACTTCAAGAGCTGATTCAAATGAATCAAAACTCAATAGCATAATATTAGCAGCTGCCGATGGTGCTTTTTTAAACGTTTGATACTATGGACACTGTAAATATTTTAGCTATTAACCCCGGGTCAACTTCAACAAAAATTGCAGTTTATCATAATACAAGACCTGTATTCCAAAAATCAATTCAGCACAGCATCAAGCAGTTGGAACAGTTTGACAGGGTTACTGATCAATTTGAGTTCAGGGAAAAGATGATCCTCGATGAACTCAAAGAAGCTAATATAAATATCCAGGAAATCAATCTTATAGCCGGTCGCGGTGGATTTTTAAAACCAATTTCTTCAGGTGTCTATGAAGTAAATGATCAAATGCTGGAAGATCTTAAAAATAATTTAATGGGAGAACATGCCTCAAATCTGGGTGGCATATTAGCTCATGAAATTGCCGGGATTATTCCTGATGCAAAGGCCTATATCACCGACCCGGTTGTAGTAGATGAATTTGACGATATTGCCCGATTTAGCGGTCATCCTGATTATCCAAGAGTCTCAATATTCCACGCTCTTAACCAAAAGGCAATAGCAAGAAGTCATGCTAAAAATATTGGAAGGAATTATGAAGACCTAAAACTTATAGTTGTTCACCTGGGAGGAGGTATTTCCGTAGGAGTGCACAATAAGGGTAGGGTGGTAGATTCTAATCAGGCACTGGATGGAGATGGACCTTTCTCCCCTGAGAGAAGTGGAACCCTTCCTCTTGGAAAGGTGGTAGATGCATGCTTCTCGGGAAATATCAGCCAAAAGGAAATGAGATCGAAAATTGTAGGGAAGGGTGGTCTGGTTGCTTATTTGGGCACAAACTCAGCACAAGAAATTGAAATGAGAATTAAAGAGGGAGATGA
>CAYUNU010000394.1:0-3978 GCA_964446195.1 uncultured Porphyromonadaceae bacterium
ATGGCTTATTCAAAAACTGAAAATGCTCAGGGTATTTGTCCAGATGGATGGCATGGGCCATCAGATGGAGAAGTTCAGGAGTTGGAAATGGCGCTTGGGATGGATGCTAGTATTGCTGCGCTGCCTAATGTTTGGCGTGGCAGTGATCAGGGAACGAAGATGGCTATGGGAGGAGCGTCGGGTTACGAGGCTTTATTCTCTGGTAGAAGAGTAACAGGGGGCTTGTATTCAGCAATTGACAGTTACGAATATTTATACACATCCACAGAGTCAGGTTCAAATGCCTGGAGGAGGTGTCTGAGAGTAGCTGATAATAGAGTAGGTAGATACAATACTTTTCCAAAAACTTATGGCATGTCAGTTAGATGTGTTAAGGATAATTAAAGGACAGCAATACAAAAATTATATTTCAATGAAGACACGTTTGATAATAGCAGTTTTTTTAGTTTTGATGGTATTTGGGGGATGCACAAAAGAGGAGCCTATTGATAATCATGATAATGACCCCATAGAATTTATTTCCATCTCATCGGGTAGAGCTGTCATATTCATTGAGGATACGACAAGAGTGACTGTGAAGGCTACAGGATATGAGTTGTCCTACCATTGGTCGGTTGATAAGGGTGATATATTAGGCTCTGGCGAAGAGGTTACATATGTGGCTACACCTTGCACAGTTGGGGATAATGAAATTTATTGTACTGTAAAAAGTAGTAATGGTAAAGAAGAGACAAAGCATGTTGTTGTTACAGTCCTATAAGGGAAAGCTTGTTTTCATTGCAAGTATTGCTTTGCTGTTGAGTATCCCTGCTTATTCACAATGCTTTTCTTCCTCGGGAAACCCAGTGGGCGGTAGTCAGAATATGGGAACCTTGGAAAAGAAAGTTCTGAGTTGTATAGTTTTTCACCGCAGTAGTTTTTCAAACCGCTACTTTGAAGGGAGTAAATTGTCTGAGTTAAGTATTCTTAAAGATGCAAATTACAATTATTCTGGTACGCTTATCGCTTATGGGCTTGCTCGGGGATTGACACTTGAAATGGAAGCCGGGTATTTCATAAATAAGACAAAAAACTACAATATACCGGCTGGATATAGCTTGAAGGGATTTGGCCCAGCGAATGTTTTGCTCTCGGGTAAGTTTCAGATATTGAACAATATAGATAAGGATATTGGCTGGTCGGCCTCAGCAGGAATAAAGGCACCTTTTAAGAGGGAACTCCAGTATATTGACAATGTGCGCTTGCCATTTGATCTTCAGCCTTCAACAGGAGCATTTGGCCTGGCTCTTCAATCTTATTTGATGAAGCAGAATTCATTTACAGGCATGCGCTACTTTTTATTTAACAGAGTTGATCTTAACGGTAAAAGTAAGGATGGTTACCATTATGGAGCTGGTATTGTGAATGCTGTTTTTGTATCTAAACATCTCATTAAGACCTCGGGCTGGCCTGTCAGTATAACCTTGATAATGCAGGTTCGAAATGAGGTTCATAGGCAGAACACTATTTGGGATGAGCCTGAGATATCATCAGGAGCAATTAAACTTTTTGCTTCACCTCAGGTGAATTTTTCATTCCATGAGACCTGGAATCTGAGTATATTATCAGATATCCCAATATACCAATATTATAATCACATTCAGCTTGCAAATAGGATAGCTTTTGGCGTATCACTATCCAGGGCCTTTCCTTTTTACTAGTCTTACATATCAGCTAAATGTATTTTAAATGATCTATAGCTATAAATGGCTACTACTAAAAAGCAAATAAGGGGTAGGATGAAAGAAAAATTAACCTCAGGGATGTAGCCAAATAGTTGCACATCAGCGAAACCATCTCCTCCAATATCGAGGATGCGGCCTTGAAGCGGGGGCATAAGAGCTCCTCCAACAATGGCCATAACCAGACCAGCGGAGCCTATTTTTGCCTCGTCACCCATGTCACGTAGAGCTATGCCATAAATGGTAGGGAACATTAGAGACATAGCAACGGATATTCCAACCAGGCAGTATAAGCCTGGAATTCCAGGAATAAGTATTGTACCTGCCGTAAGTGTTATTCCCGCCAGGGCAAAAATGAACATTAGTTTACCCGGATTAAAAAATTTAAGCAGGTAGGTATTTCCTGCTCTGCCCAAAAGGAAAGCAAGCATAGCTGCCATATTATACCATGTAGCTGTGAGGTGTTGGTCTTCAGGGCGTCCAGCGTTAATGTTATCCACGTATTGGAAGATGAAGGTCCAGCACATTATCTGTGCTCCAACATAAAAGGCTTGGGTAATAACGCCTTCTCGATAACGTTTATTCTTGAATAGGGCTTTAAAGGTAGTGCCAAGTGGGAGTGTTGTAACATCTTTCTTTTTTGGCATTTTGGATAAAGCAATAATTACCAAAATCACCAATACCAGAATTCCTAAACCTATGTAAGGTTTGCTTATGATATTCAGGTCGTTTGTCCTGATGGCTGCTTGCTCTACTGCTGACAGGGTATCGTATATAATATCCCCTTTACTATTGATTATTTCTCCACCAGCTCCAATTATATCTTCTGTAAAAGTATTGTCGGATTGAAGGGATTTGATAACAAAAATCTGAGCAGCCAGCATTCCCATAAGTGATCCTACAGGATTAAATGATTGTGCGAGGTTCAGCCTTCTGGTGGCTGTCTCAGGTGGTCCCATAGAAAGAATGTAGGGATTAGATGTTGTTTCCAGAAAGGCCAGGCCAAAGGTTAATATATACAAAGAAGCCAGAAAAAACCCGAACTGTTCATTTGCCGCAGCTGGATAGAAAAGGAGGGCTCCAATGGCATACAATCCCAGTCCAACCATAATTCCTCCTTTGTAAGAAAACCGCCTGATAAACAATGCAGCAGGTATTGCCATTGTTGCATACCCGCCGTAAAATGCCAGCTGGACAAGTGCTGCCTCAAAATTTGACAACTCGCGCATAACCTTCCCAAAAGCCGAAACCATTGGATTTGTAAGATCATTTGCAATACCCCACATGAAAAATAGGGTTGTAATCAGTATAAAAGCATACAAAAATTGAGTAGGTACTAATGCTTTGCCTCCTTTATTCATGATAATAAACTTAAGATCTGATTTGTTTAACAGGGAGTCACACCCTTTTTAAGAATAATATTACCATATTTTGCTGTTTCTCCGGTCATGACTACCAAAAAGGCCTCTTCAGCTCTATCGTAGAAATCGAATCTGTCAATTCTTTTAATTGCAGGGGCATCGGGGTTGGTAATATGAATACTTTTCAGATAAGACTCTTCAACCTTCGGATCCAATTGATCTCCTTCGACGGCCTCCATCATCACTAAGGGATGGTCAACATAGCTGTCCAGTTCTAATAATGGTAAAATGGCTTCAAGCAGATCAGGAATTTTTATTCCGTCGGCACGAATTACATTTTCGTTATATGTGTCACCGGGGAAATGGGCATCAGCAAGAATTATTTCATCGCCATGTCCCATACTTGAAAGTTCCATTAATAATTCGGGACTGATCAAAGGGGATATTCCTTTTAACATAAGATATCGTTTTAGCTGTTTTGTTAGGGAATAAAAGTAGAAAAAATAAATTCTAATTCTGCACCAATAAATTAACTCGCACAGCTTGGTTATACACTTTTATTACTATGGGGATTCCCTGTATTAAGCTAATTTAAATATGAAACCTTAGATATCCTGATTTATGATTTTTCATTAAAAGAAATTATCGAAGTTGGACTATATGGCAGTTTTTGAGAAAATGATCTCTTTTTTTTGTGAAAAATTGCATGAACAAGTAAATTTTGCCAATAAATGAGTTTGAATGATAAATAAATGAGTAATTTCTTTCAAAAGTATGTTTTTGCTGTTAAATTAGTGCCTACTTTTTAATTCAAAGCAGATCTGTTTAATAATTATTAACTTAAAATAAACTGTTTATGAGAAAAATTACTTTACTCCTTGCACTCGTGGGCTTTA
>CAYUNU010000395.1:0-3974 GCA_964446195.1 uncultured Porphyromonadaceae bacterium
CAACCCACAGAACAAATAGCCTTCACCGACTCCCTACAAACAGGAAGCGTTCCACTCAACATACAAAAAGACACAACCAGCAACCCGAAACCCGAAACCCGAAACCCGAAACCCGAAACCCGCACCGCGCAACCCGAAACCCGAAACCCGCAACCCGAAACCCGCACCGCGCAACCCGCAACCCGTCTCCGCCTCTTCCTCGAATCCCCCCCCAAGCAACAAGTCCGTGGCACAGAAAGGAAACAGGCAGATAAGGTGATGGTGATGTTTAACGAGGGACTGGACTCCGTCAATATGGAGCTTTTGTATGCCGGGGAGCTTGAAGGTGGATATCTTTTTGAGTGGTCGGCGGAAAGAGATAGCCTCACCTGTTGGATCACCGACAGCCTGCTGAGCTCGAGAGATAGTCTGGTTTTTGCAACAGGCTACCTGGGCTATGATTCGCTCGAGCAGAGAGAGTGGATGGTAGACACCCTGAGGTTTAAGTATAGATCAGCGCCTCCCAAGCCGGAGGATAAAACACCCATGAGCCTTAAACTGAACACTGGCAGATCGATGGATCCGGGCAAAGCACTCAGGATAAGCACAGGCATACCCTATGAGTCGGTGGATACAAGCAGGATATCGCTGTTTCGTATGCGCGACAGCCTGGAATTCGAGGAGGAGTACAGAATAAAACGAGTGGAGCAGGAGGGCAGCATACCGGGGATAAATCAGGATTTAACATCATCCAGAGACGCAATTATACAAAAGGTTTTCCTGCAGGATTCTGCTTACTCCCTACGCATACTGCCGGGAGCATTTACAGGATACCTGGGCCACACCAACGACAGTCTGGACATAAATTTCACCGTTAACAATATTGAAAAATATGGCAGTCTGGTAATGCAGGTCGATAGCCTCGATCGGCCCGCCATACTCCAGCTCCTCAACAGCAAGGATGAGGCTATCATGGAAAGAATGATATCAGGAGAAACAAAGGAAAAATTTAGTATTCTTAACCCGGGGAAATACAAATTCCGCCTGATAATGGATGATAACCAGAATGGTAAATGGGATACAGGACGCTATATCAAGCATATACAGCCCGAGGAGGTATTGTACTACGACAAGGAAATCACCCTCAAAGCCAACTGGGAGATGGAAGAGGTATGGGTCATCAAATAAAATTCCCTATTTTTAGCAACTTAATATTTAACTACTTATAAGATGAAAAAAATCATTGCGCTTGCATTTGTCGGTATTTTAATGCTATCCACCCAGCTCATGGGCCAGGGTTTCACTATCCAAGGTGAAGTTAGTGGTATTGAATCAGGAAAAGTAACACTACAAGCCCGCGGTGGAGATAAGTACGCAACGGGAATTGAAAAAGGGAAATTTACACTAAAGGGAAAAGTTGAAGAAGCAGGAATTCACTCTCTACGTATCGAGGGCGTTCGCGGCACAGCTCAGATCTTTGTTGAGAACACAAAGATGAAATTCTCAGCCGACAAGGAGGATCTCCGGAGTGCTGAGGTTACAGGATCAAAATCCCACGATGTTTATTCAAAATATAATATCCTGATGGGCACTCTGTCGGAGAAAACCCGACCACTTAACGAGGCCTATGCGGCCGCCCGTAAAGCAGAGGATAAGGCCGAGATGAAGAAGATTGAGAAGCAGTTTGATAAGGCTAATGACGAGAGGACAAGTGCAATTGAGGTTTTTGTAAAAGACAACAACAAATCTTTAACATCGGCATACATTCTATCTACCATCGCCTCCAGATATCAAGATCCCGCCAAGCTGGAAGCCGCTATTAACAGTCTGGATGCCAGCCTCAACAACACCAAGTACGTTACCACCCTAAAAAGCACCTTGCTGGTAGCCAAAAAAACAGCCGTTGGTGTTATGGCGATGGACTTCACACAGAATGATGTTAACGGTAAGCCCGTTAGTCTGTCGGATTTTCGTGGCAAAGTAGTGCTGGTAGATTTCTGGGCAGCCTGGTGTGGCCCTTGCAGAGGCGAGAACCCAAATGTTGTTGCCGCTTACAATAAATACAAGTCGAAAGGATTCACCGTTTTGGGTGTGTCGCTCGATAAAGATAAGGCCAGATGGCTCGAAGCTATCGAGAAAGACGGCCTCACCTGGACACAGGTATCAGATCTCAAGTACTGGGATAATGAAGTGTCAAAGATGTATGGTATTCGCGGCATACCCGCTAATATCCTCGTTGGCAAAGACGGAAAAATTCTGGCCAAAAACCTACGTGGAGATGCCCTCCCCGAAAAGCTGGCCGAAATAATGCGCTAATGACAAAAAAACAGGTAATAATTGTTGCGGCCGGCAGGGGAAGCCGAATGGGAACCGAGGTGCCCAAACAGTTTCTCCTGCTGGGCGGCAAGCCTGTTCTTCTTCATGCCATGGAGGCCTTCCATGAGTTTTATCCTGATATAAAAATGATCGTCGTTCTACCCGAAGACTACCTGTCGGAATGGGATAACATCAGGATAAAATATAAAATAAACATTGATCACCAGACAGTTGCCGGTGGTGCCAGCAGGTTCCAGTCGGTAAGAAAAGGTCTCGACCTGATAGACGACGAGGGCCTGGTAGCTATCCACGACGGAGCACGGCCACTGATCAAAGCATCAACTATCAACAAGCTCTTTGAGGCCGCTGCCCAAAAAAATAACGCCATACCCTACAACCTCCCGGCCGACTCCATCCGACTGGAAAGAAAAGACAGCAACGTAATCATCGATCGCAACAGCATCAGGATGATACAAACACCCCAGGTTTTCGACACAAAAATGCTCAAAAAAGCCTACCTCCAAAAAGAACACCAAAGATTCACCGACGATGCCTCAGTCTTCGAAAAAGCAGGAGCAAAAATCCACCTGGTAGAATGCCCCCCGGAAAATCACAAAATCACAAATAAACAAGATTTATTAATAGCAGAATCCTACCTAAGCGAGCGAAGGAAGCAATAATACAGCGAAGCTAAGCAGAATCACGCGAACGAAGAGAGCAGAATCAACTTTTCCTCCAAAGTCCGGGCACAGGTTTCGGCTCCGGAGGATT
Source organism: uncultured Porphyromonadaceae bacterium (assembly GCA_964446195.1). Lineage (GTDB taxonomy): Bacteria > Bacteroidota > Bacteroidia > Bacteroidales > UBA12481 > JAUVKA01. The sequence goes on from CAYUNU010000395.1 coordinate 3,067, forward strand.
AATCTTAAAGATCAAATCAACCACAGGCGCAATATAAAAGCGTTTTTCCGAAGGATAAGACCCATAGCTCATCTTATAACCCACCAGAGCAGCAAACCTGATGCTGTGATTATAGATGAAGTAGCCCTTGTGCTCCAGGGCCCAGTCATCAACTTTCAACCCGATAGAATAAAAATCTATGTCGGCCGAGTAATTGAAGTTCTTGAAAATATTACCATCGATATCCATCCCGAGGTTCCAAACAAAGACATTATTATAGATAGCTGTTCGCGGATAAAGAATAGGTTGGTAGAAAAATGGCAGACTATCTCCCTTAGTTTTCAGACCAAAATCACCACCTATCTTCCAGCTTAATATGGTTTCCGGACCCACAGCGGCGGAGATAAGAATATCATTACCAATACCAAAAAGATAAGGTATCTCGAGAGAATCAGGAACATAGCGAAACCTCTTCTCCACATCCCCCATAGCCCTCAGCAACATAGTCGGCATACTATACCTGTGCTGTGTGGCCACCATGATATCCCCCACCCACCAGAGCTTCTTAAAAGCAATATTAGGTGCCAGCCCAAGACCCAGGATTGGCTGAGTAGATATCTCAAGCCTATCCGTCACACCCACCTGCAGAGGATGCACGATCCCAAACTCAGCACTCCCCTTAGGCACAGTACGCGCCGACCCAATAGTCCATATAGTAGTCTGCTGCGCGAATACCGCAGAAGTAAACATCAGGATAAAAAGAAATGTTAATGCGTTTTTCATCTAATACAAATTGATTAGGTAAAGTAACAAAAAAACTCTTATGCTGCATCCTATGGGCTGTAGTCGCGGGCTTCGGGGAGCTGACCGATTTCGTTTTCCACCTGAACCATAACTACGGTCTGGTCATCTTCATCCACCGATTTCAG
>CAYUNU010000396.1:0-3972 GCA_964446195.1 uncultured Porphyromonadaceae bacterium
AATTTTTCATTCCTTTACACCTCAGCACTTTTGCTAAACCTAAAATTCATTCTTGTGAAAAACATCGTCTTATTATTGACTATTTCCGTAATTTTTGCATCAAACTCGATTGGACAGAATGTCGGCGACTCTTCTCAAACAAAAGTTGGATTTACCAGGAGAATAAAATCTGAAATTCTTAACGATAGTCTTAATGTGTTTATTCATCTTCCTTTTAATTACAAGGAAAATAGAGAATTTCCATTAGTATTATTACTGGATGCACATACATCATTTAAAGCATTTTCAGCATGTACAGAATTAATGGCATATGATAGGAGTATACCAACCTGCATTGTTGTTGCATTTCCACAGTATAAGTATGCGGATTTTGATTCGACTAACATAGAAAGCAAAATGGAAAATCTTGCAAGGTTTATAGACGAAGAATTATTCCCCTATCTTGATTCTAAATATACTTTAACAAAAAAAATAATTTGGGGACCAGGAACAATTACTACATACTTAATGCTGGATAAACCTAATTTGTTTAACGGGTATATTGCAGACATTCCTAACCTTGATTTAATATCTGATAGAGTCAATTCAAAAGAGGCTTTTAATAAGCTAGAGGACAAGAATGTGAGCTACTATCTTTTTGGAAGTACAGCGAAAGATGTTTATAATGAAACTTTCTTAAACAACTTGAAATCAAATGCCCCCAAAGGATTAAATTGGCATTATAATATTTCGGATGAACCAAATAAAATAACATATTTCTTGAACAATTACATGCATGCAATTGAACTGTTTTTTAACGATAAATAATAATTAGTATCCACTATTAATAAAACTATGAAAACAACAAACACAATCCTAACACTCTTTATTCTGATTACTTTCAGCACATTATCATCTTCTCAAACAAATAACAATGAAGATATTAGCAGAAAAGAAGTTGTTGAAGTTTTACAGAAATTTCAAGATGGATATACAAATAGAGATACTACAATCATTGACGAATTTCTTGAAATGTTTGCAGAAGACATTGTCTATATGGGTGTTGCTTCCCATGAATTCTTTAAGGGAAAAGAAAGCGTTCATAAATTGACTCTTTGGGACTGGAAAAGTTGGTTTGACCTGAAAATTCCTGTTGAAAAAGTTGATATCCGGATAAATAATGATGTTGCATGGTTTGAAGTCGTTGGTGAAAGTGGACCATGGCGAAACGGCAATACTTATGAGATACGAATGGTGGGATCATTGATTAAAAAAGACAAATGGTTGTTTAAGCAAGTTTGTTTTTCATATCCTGCTCCATTAAAGGTGGTTGAGAAATAATAGACATCATTCATAAACAAATGCCTACCATAGTACACCTCAGGAGTTTTTGTGATATATGCGCGGAAATGGTTAAAACAAGCACGAGTATGAAAAAAGTAAGTGCATTGACACAAACCACCAACTAAATCATTAGCTGACTGACTAGTTATTTCTTTCTTTACACTAAGCAATTCTACGAAACTTAAAACATGTCTATATGAAAACAACAATACTATTTTTGGGTTTTATTCTCTTTACTGCCTCTTCATTTGGACAGAGTACTCAACTGGACATAGCCTATTCCAAAATTGACTTTATAAATACTAATGGATTCAAAACTGAGACTTTATCCTCCGGGATAGAAAACAGTACAGTGAATAAACCTCTGGTTGTTTTTGAAAATGGCTTGGCAAGCGGTTTTGGAAGTTGGGAAACAGTAGCCGAGGAGATTTCAAAAACTAATGCTGTGTTTAGATACAACCGCCCTCGAATTGGAGAATCTGAGGATGATAGCCTTCCGCCAACGACAGAACATATTGTTAACAACCTTAGAAAAATGCTTTTACAAAAAGGATTTAAGCCGCCATACTTATTGGTCTCTCATTCTTTTGGAGGAGCTTATTTAAGAAGCTATGCATCCATGTATCCGAAGGAGATTGCAGGTCTTGTTTTTGTTGACCCAGTGGATTTTACTAAAGAAAAAGGCTTTGGTAGTCTGCCATACCTTGAAATAGGATTAACCCAGTTTCAAATAGATTCAATGTTTGGAGAACCTAATAAAAAATTTATTGAAAAGCTTTATGAAGAAATGCCCGGCTTCTATGTCGAAGAAGTCAAGATTTTAAGGGCTTTAACTGCTACCGGGTTTGAAGAATGTGTGCGCAATCCTTTACCCAACGTCCCTGTGCATTTCATTATGGCAGGCGGATATCCTACAACTCCTGATGAGCCTGGAGACATCATTATTGATAAAGTGAAGTTATTTCGGATAAATAATAATATTAAAATGAAGCGATGGATTGAGCTACTAGATCCTCTGCAGTACGGAATGTTTTTTTATAGTTCTTCTTCCGAACATCTTATTCAAGTTGACGATCCTGAATTGGTTATTTCTAGTATTAAGTTGGCCTTGAGTGATTATGATAAAATTCATAATACAAATACTAACTGACAATTATCCACCTGCCGACACTTCCAGTAGAAGTACAGAACAGATTTATTTATCATGCGACATACGCCCGGGCAAGATTTCTTTTGGGTTTCAACAGAAATATTTGCTGACCTAAAAAACAAACATCAAATGATTGAACATGAATAAACTACTAAAAATCGGTATCGTCTTTTGTTTAATCTTTTTTCAAACGACTCTGATCGAAGCACAGGAACAAATTTTTAAACATGCACAATTAATTACTGATGGCAGGGTATGGGATATTGCTTTTGAAGATTTAAATAAGGATGGCAGTACAGATATGGTGATTGCTAATTGGGTTAAACCACCAACGATTTATTATAATGATGGTATTGGAGGTTTTAATAATTCGAAAACGCTAGCATGCAGCGAAGTAGAAAAAGGTTTTTATATAGGTCACAGTGTAGGAATCGGTGATTTCAATAAGGATAAAAACCCAGATATTTTTTATGTTTTTAACGGTCGGAATAACCTAATCTACCTGAGTGATAATGGAAATTTTACAAAAAGCGACACCATAAATACAAATCAATCGGATGGACTGTATGTCTCTTTAGCTGATATTGATAATGATCAAGATATTGATGCATTAATCACGAATTACAAACAAGCAAACATATTATGGACAAATGATGGTAGCGGAAACTTTAAAAAAAATAGTACTGATTTTGGATCGAATGGCTATAATGCTGACTTAGGTGATCTTAATAATGATGGCTATTTGGATGTTATCTGTAGCATTAATGGAGCTGTTAACATATGGTTTAATAGTGGGAACAATAACTACGAGCAAAGTACTCAAACAATAGGCTATACTGAGAGTTTTGGAAAAGTTAAACTAGCGGACATGGATAATGATCAAGATTTGGATATTGTTCTTGCAAATAGAAACGCTGGTGGCTCGGTTTGGACAAATGATGGCACAGGTGTATTTTCTAAACCTTTAAGCAATCTCGCAAAAAGTTCCACAATGTGCGTTGGTGACATCGACTTAGATGGGCAGAATGATATCATATTTGGGAATTCTATTTGGTTATATAAAGGAAATGGTCAATTTACGCAACAGGGAACGCTGGAAATTGAAGGTCAGATCCTTGGTTTGTGGTTAAATGATGTTGACAAGGATGGCGATTTAGATCTTTTCTATTCGACAAGTATCCCGGAAAACGGTTTGATATTAATAAAAAACATCACTCGTAGATGAAAAAATTTACACTTATATTATTTATCATCTCTAATTGTGTAAGTTGCACCCTGTCTGCACAAAATTTTCTTGACACAAAAGACGCCTATTTTGGCCTCACTCCTCCAGGTTTAATTCCAGAAATATTTGATGAATTAAGAAAGAGGGAAAATAATATAAAGCCATACAAAGTATTAGAAGGTCATGCGCACAAAGTCCAGAATGCATTTTTCAGTCCAGACGGGCAGTTAATCATAAGTCATGGTTGGGACAATACTGTTAAAATTTGGGATAC
>CAYUNU010000397.1:0-2516 GCA_964446195.1 uncultured Porphyromonadaceae bacterium
AGTAATATTTTTTTTATTCTCAAGAAGGATGGCCAGTCTTTTAGGATTAATATCGAAGGTATTTGTTTCGTAATAAGGCCGGAAATAGTTATCATCAGGATAAAAATCGTACCTCCCTTTTGGGAAAATGATACGGACGGGATCATCATTCAAACTCTCGATTAGCTTATTAATATCCGGGGTGATATTTTGTTTTGTGTTGGGAGAAATGCCATAGTCAACTACGCTGATTTCTAAAACTTTAGATTTTTCTGCACAAGAAACAAAAAGACCTACAATAAGGACCAGGGTCAATAATTTTTTCATAAGCTGCTTTTATTGTTTTTCGAACCAAGTTCATTGGTTCTGTAAAAATACTACAATCCTAATATGATAAAAGCATATCAGGAGAGAAAGGACTGATTATTTAGAATTTACTAATCAACCCAGCTATAATTGATTTCCCATCCTTGATGTGTTACGCTTTCGTCACTTAGGAACCATAAAAGTAATTCGTTTGATGATGAAATAATTATTGGGGGTGTGTTGGTTCCACTAAGCTTTGCTATTAGATTTTCCTGTAGGGATTTTGACCCTTCAAAAATCCATAAGAAATCTTTATTAGCCTGAGTGTCAATGAAAGTTACCTCAATCTTAATTCTTTTATTTTCAGGTGCTTTAATGATCCATCTGCAGTCGCATTTATTTGAGTAAGAGAATGTGCCGCTTCCATCAGTTAAGCCATTTTTAGGAGCATATAAGTACTTTACATCCTTACAATAGAGTCTGCTGGAATCGATGATAATGGGCTCGTATGTTACTTTTATTGGATTCCTTATTCTTTTTGATTGGTTTTTGATTGTAAAGCGATTACCTACGCTCAATAGTTTTTGAGTGGATATATGATCTCGTCCATTTAATAAGTAGCTTGAATCTTCACTAGAAATTTCCAAAACATAGTTATTCTTTTTTTTGGATTTTGATTCGATCTGGAGTTCAAATCCATAGAAAGCACCATTTGGATTTACGGTATAGCTTTTAATGGTATCTTTTGGATAGAACAAGAAGGAGCCTTCTGATAAAACAGGGTTAAACTTATGAGTTTGTTTTTTGGGGTCTGCAAGATATTGGATAGCCTCACTAAGCTGAGGTAATCCGGCACCAAGTTTTCCTGCATATTTTGAGTTGAATTGATTAACACTTCTTGCAGTGTATTTGAGAGCATCTACGATCTGTGTTTTTGTACAAGCAGGGCATTGACTTAATACAACTCCATATGCTCCTGCCACCAGAGCGGTGGATGCAGATGTTCCATCGCCATAAAAAAATGCTCTGTTGTCCAATGGATGACCTGCTCTTACCTTACTGCCGGGAGCAACAAAATCAATCTCTATTCCAAAATTGGAAGTAGGGATCAATGTAAGTGTAGAATCGATAGCTGTTACTGCAATAACATTTTCGTCGGCTGCTGGATTAAGGGTTTTATTAAAATGGTTTCCAGCAGCGCCAATTATAGTAATTCCTTTTGAGCTGGCTTCTTTCAGCAGTCCTTTCTGAGAATGAGTTAGTTCGCCTCCGCTCCATGCACAACAGATGATATCAACTTTTCGGGTGATAGCGTATTCAATCCCTTGGTAACCTTTTTTAATATACGTTGTGATATCCTTGTTAGATACAGCTTTCACTGGGATCAATTCCAATATATCTTTGGCATGGGCGCCGTAACTTTCCAAAAACACTGTTGAAATGATACTTGCCACCATTGTTCCGTGATAGAAATCGTACTCTAGTCCTTCAGGTACTGATACGCTATTCTCATTATCTGCAACATTCCAGCCATAACTATCGTCAACAAATCCATTCCCATCATCATCGAGGTGATTATTTGGTATATCATCAGGCTTGCTGGTCAGGAATGGTTGGATCAATTCGTGATTTAAGTTGAATCCATCATCAACAATTGCAATCCTTATCTTTCTATTTGCGTTAGAAGGGTTTGATAAAATAGGGATTGATAACTCTTTGTATGCCTCAAAAGAGAAATGCTCCACTCGTTCCTGGGCATTAATAATAGCTCCGTTCTGCATCAGCAAAACAAACGAAGCTATTATCAATAGGACCTTTTTTATACTAACAATATTCCTCACATCACTATTGAATAATAACAGTATGACTATGTACAGGAAGGTTGTGTATTTGAATAGTAGTGGTTTCAGTACCAGATCTACTTCCCAATCGTCTATCAGATAAGCCAGGACCATGTCCTGCATGGATAGCAGCGCGACCTCTTAAGTCGGGAAGCGCAAAGGTTGTCCTACCATCTCCACCATAGATAGTCCCAAGAATAGAGAAAAGTGCAGAATGCTGGTTTATTGGCAGCAGTTGTCCATCGCACAACGCCCAACTCCTGGGGGCAAAATTACCTCCGAACATTATTATTTCACCGATGAATGGATCCATTGAACTTCTGGAAGGGAAAACTCCTTGAAGAGCTATGATGTAGTTCACAGTCGTAAACGGCATCATATTATTCACAG
>CAYUNU010000397.1:2616-3968 GCA_964446195.1 uncultured Porphyromonadaceae bacterium
CTTAAGTCCTGATCTCCTGTATTAGTGCCAGTTAGAAAATATAGCTTATTAATGTCTGTTTTAGTAATATTTGCAGCCTCGCTATTCATGAATACAGGGTCTGTTTCTGAGCTTTCGCCTGTTAACCTATCAGCGGTTTGTGCATGCAATGCATAAGGCACGCTAAGCAATTGGCTTGTACCTGTGATGGTATAGTTTGTTCCTCCTGTAGGATCTACTTCAGTTTTAATGAAATATGGACCGTTTGCCCAATCTATGGTACTTAAATCACCTCCGTTACCAATCTCAATGCTAATCAAGCCGTTTGCGTTGGTTGATGGTGCTTTTGTTTCAGTGTACACTATTGTACCTGTGGTTGAAGTTTGTAATATGCTAATTTTCACGCCAACAGCTTGGTTGGTAACTAATTGATCACTACTATTACGTACAACCATCTGGTAGCTGATCAGATCCGGGCTTTGTGCCCAAACTGTCACCGCGAATAATAGTAAAGCTAGAGTTAAGTATGTATTTTTCATAGCAGATTAATTTTTAATGATTTTAAATGTTTTCACTACTGAATTATCTTTCAACACTTTCACGAAATAGCTTGCATGTAGTAGCGTGCTCATGTTGATTTTTGTATTATTGTTGGTTATTTTTTTCGATAGAAGAAGCCTTCCACTCATATCATAGACCTTGTAAGTTAAATTCTCAAGTTTGAAATTTTCTATGCTCAAAGTAAGTTGGTCGCTAGTTGGGTTTGGATAAGCTATGCATTTAATATTTATATTTTCAGCTTGTACAACCCCCGATATCACGGATATTTCATAAGGTTGTTGAACACCTTGATTAACAGAACCATTGTTGCCTTTAATGGTTTTGTAGCTAACCTGGCCGACCGAATAGCTCACTGAGCCACCACTACCTGCGGCATCTCCACCAGAGGCAGTTATTGCTTCCTGTGCTTGCAAGCCATTTACTCCAAACATAAATAGGAGTATGGTGCAAAGTATTAGTAGATTATTTTTCATTTATGTTGTTTTTATGTTACTGGATATTAGTATTAGCGATTTACCCCATCCAAATAGAATGGTGGGAACAGAATGTAATAATAAATTTAGTAAAGTTTTAATTACCCTGCAATGGGTTTTGAACAAACAAGTAAGAAAGAATCCTTTCGAAATTTTTTGTTTAACAGAATATTATTTTCGATGTTGTATTTTACTATCTGTTCAAGACCATGAAGATTCACCTCTACAAGCTCTCTCAGTCTCTTTTCGGTGGCGTTTTTGAGAATGCAGCTTTTGCTTGTCGGGGCGTCTATTGAAAGGTTTATGCAGGCGTATCCTATTTTCACATTTATCACCTCT
>CAYUNU010000398.1:0-3966 GCA_964446195.1 uncultured Porphyromonadaceae bacterium
ATCTCATAAAATCCTTAACAAATTTCTGATAGATCTTCATTCTGGCTTCATCCCGTTCCAAGCCCTCTACTGAGAATGGTAAATCGGGATAATCGCACCACCATGGGCCATTTGAGGCTTTGGTGTATCTGATGCCAAGGTTTTCCAGAGTTTGGCCTGCGAACAATCTGCCTGTCTCCTCCGGGCCCTTATCAAAAATTGAGGCAGGGTAAGGTATATCGATATCCTTGAAAAGATCCTTGTGCCTATCGGGGTAATCGAAGGGCTCATGAGTAGCTTTGAAATGAGTCATTAGAAAGAATGGTTTCTCATTATCCCTGTTTTCTAGCCATTCGATCGAAAAATCTGCAATCACATCAGTGGAGAAACCTTTATATTCTTTTCCGCCTTTGTAACCATCCTCCCAGTTCTCTTTGCTTTTCAGGACGGGATTCCAGTACACACCCTGATCTGGTAATACCATATATTTATCAAATCCTGATGGTTCTTTTTTCAAGTGCCATTTGCCGAAGATAGCTGTCTGGTAGCCGTTGGCTTGCAGTATTTTAGCTACATTCAAACTGTCAGGATCCAGGTGACCGCCCAAGGTGTATACTCCATTTTTATGACTGTATTGTCCGGTCATGATTGCTGCTCTGCTAGGGACACAAATCGAATTTGTGCAGAAGCAATTATTCAGCACCACACCATTCTCGGCCAGGCGCTCGATATTGGGGTTATGGACATAATCCTCTAAAATGCCTCCATATATTCCCCATGCCTGGGAAGTGTGATCATCAGCCATGATGAACAGGATATTGGGTCTTTGCTTCTCGCTTGTGTTTTGGCACCTGGTGAAAGTGAGAAATACTATCATCAGTAGACCGGCAATTTTCAGATAGGTTTTCATGTGTGCAAATTGATAATGTGAAAATCAGGATATATTCTTCGAAAATACTTATACAAACTAATAGGAGTGCATAAATTGTAAAAAAATATTTTTAAGTGAGATACGATTTCCCTTATAAATTCCCTTAAATTAGCATTATAAGGGGAAACAAAAAGACCATAAGCTATTCTCATGATAAATAAAATTATTAGTCCCATTTTAATAATCATCATTATTGTATCGATATCCTGTAAACAAAATAAAGTCGGTAAGGAGGAGTTCAAAAGGATTACAATTGAACTTGATAAAACTATATTAGACGATACTATCTCCAAGTATCTCAAGATTGACAAGTTTGTTCAACTTGAGACCTCACCAGAAGTGATTATTGGGGGTGTTACAAAAATACTGAGTGTTGATAATCATATATTTATATTCAATAGTTATCGTAACCAATATCTTTATATGTTTACCGAAGAAGGTGTGTTTCTGAGGAATTTAATAAAGATAGGGAAGGGACCTGGGGAAGGAGCTGATTTTAGTGGTTTTTATGTTGACACTGTTCAAAAACAGGTCCACTTAATTGATTCTTCAAGTAAAGTCATTAAGGTGGATTACGAAGGGAATCTAATTTCGGAATATGAATGTCCACCAGGATCTTCTCATTTAGTCAAGTTGGATAATTCTACAATTGTTTTTTCTTCAGAATATGAATTTCAGATTTATCAAACAGATTTGACGGGAAATATTTTAGGGAAATTTATACTATTCGACCGATCTTTTCAAAGAGGACTTATTACCCCTTTGATTGAAACAGCATATGGAGTATTATATAATAGATTTATGGATGACACCTTGTATTTTGTTAACAAGGATGTTGTTAAACCAGGATTTTTAATTGATTTTCAGGACAAGAGAATTACAAGAGAGAAATATCTGGGATTTCCAGAAGAAATGGGTAGAAGACAGGTCGGAGATAGTTTTATGTACCGCGTCCGTATAATGGGTAATACAGACAAGCAGATTTCTATTTATTTTTCACATAACCAAAAGACCTATTTTACCTTTATTGATTTGGAAACCAGTCAAAATCGTGTGTTTGATCTATCTCAAGTTTCGGAAGATAGTAATTTGGGAAAAGGGTTTTATAATCGTTCATCTTATAGTAAAAATCATTTCATTGGATATTTCAATCCAGGAAGTCTGGAAATAGAGAATATCCCACTTTTGGATACAATAGAGTCAATTAATCCAAATGATAATCCGATATTGGTATATTATAGATTTGATTTTGAAAGATAATTATCTGGACGGGCATTAGGCCCCGTCATCCAAAAACCGGACGGGCACTAGGCCCCGTCATCCAAAAACCGGACGGGCACTAGGCCCCGTCCCTACAGTTTGATTTTCTCTATGTCGAGGACGAATATGCTGCGTCCGTGGGTGCCTGCGATGAGATCGAGCTCTCTGTCTTGAATTGCCAAATCATACACTGCACATGTTGGTAGACTGTTGCTAAGTGATATCCAATTCTTTCCTCTATCCAAGGTTACATAGGCTGTCAGGTCTGTGCCGATGTATAGAATATCAGGATCTCTGGGATCTTCGATGATCACATTTACAGGTTCCGGGGGTAGGTTGCCGGAAATGGGAGTCCAGTTTTCGCCAAGGTCATTCGACATGTAAATATACGTTTGGAAATCGTCCTCTCTGTATCCGGTAAAAGTGGCATAGAGAGTTTTTGCATCATGTCGTGATGCCCTAACTCTTGTTACCCACTTATTTGGTAAGTCATTGCTAACAAGTTTCCATGTTTTACTGTCATCTTTTGTTACCTGAATGTTTCCATCATCAGTTCCGATGCATAATAGGCCTTGTTGCAGGGGCGATTCAGATATTGTTGTGATGGTACCGTGAGGTACGTTACCCTGTCTTTCGGGACCGGGATTGGTTGTCAGGTCGCCACTAATAAGCTTCCAGTCGTCACCTCTATTTTTCGATTTAAGCAACATCTGGGTACCATAATAAATGGTGTTAGGATCATGCTTTGATATCACAAAAGGGGTCATCCAGTTATATTTGAATTCCACTTCTCCTTTTTTTGTCTTGGGTTGGATCGATTTAGTCTCGCCTGTTTTGATATTTTTTCTCATCATAGCTCCAAACTGATGTTCGTAATAGATAACATCAGGATTTGTTGGGTCCACCTCAGTGAAATAGCTGTCGCCACCACCCCATTGGTCGACGTAAACATGTTTCCAGGGATCCTCAACTCCAAACTCCATCATTCTGTCTTTGACATTATGATGGCCTGGTCCGTACAATGCTGCATCGTCCTGAGTGCCACCATAAATTCTGTAGGGATCAGCATTATCGACCGATACTGCATAGAACTCACCTATGGGTAGGTTATTGAAGTGCAGCCAGTTTTTGCTTCGATCCCATGAGCAATATAGACCACCATCATTAGCTAATAATATGCGATCTGGATTTATTGGGTCGATCCACATATCATGCATGTCGAGGTGCATAACTCTGATGTCGTGTGATAATATATGCACAACGGTATCACTGGTAAATTCAAATGTTTTTCCTGCGTCCATGGAATGCACCAGTTTCCATCCGGGGACAAAAACCTCATCAGCATTATCGGGGGCTACTCTTACATCACAAAAGGAGTAATTAATTCCTGTTGGAAACTTGTCGGCATGAGTTTTAGTCCAGCTTTCTCCTTTATTATCAGATCGATATAGCTCGCCTCCAATAACACCCTTCCAGTTCTTGGCTGGTGCTGCATTCTCTAAAATTGCATAAACAATATTAGGATTTGAAGGTGCAATGCAAAGGCCGATACGTCCCAGGTCTTTACCTACGGGGATCCCTTTAGTTAACTCTTTCCAGTTTTGGCCACCATCAGTAGATTTATACAGCCCACTTCCTTCACCGGTATTGGTATTGTTCCAGGCCTTTCTATCTCTCTCCCATGTTGCTGCATAAATGATCTGGTTATCTGAGGGATCGATAACAAAATCAATCACTCCGGCTTTTTCGGAAATGTATAAGATTTTTTTCCAGTTTTTGCCACCATCTGTAGTTTT
>CAYUNU010000399.1:0-3956 GCA_964446195.1 uncultured Porphyromonadaceae bacterium
CATTCGCCACAATAGTAACCCTAATAATAGTCCCAGTAATGTACCAAATAGGCCAAAAAAATTACTATATTGCACCAATCAAGAACGGTACCTAAGCCGTAACTAAATGGTGAAATCAATTACATGATATGCTTTTAGCACTGTTGGCTGAAATCGTAATGTGTTAAAAATGTGCTAATTATGAGGCAACTAAGAAGGTTTTTACGCCCATTAAAAAATCTCTGTCTCCAGAGAGATTCCTACTCCGGCTACTCCCATTACTACAAACTCACAGTGTTCGACAGATACACAAACCTAAATTCTCTCGTGAAAATTATCTGTGAAACAAAAACATCAGACTCATATTGCACAGAGGAAACAATAAAATTCAAAGGAAAAATTGATTTTGGTACACCCAAATCTCAAGTAATAAAAACTCTCGGCAGTCCTTTCCTATATTTCGAAAACCCCGAATTAAAAAGTCACACAGTTATCTTTTACAAATGCTACATCGGTAACTACAAAACAAACCTCGAATTACACTTCTTTAATCAAATATTTTTCATGGGTGTTTTCACATTCAACCAAGTAAGCGACCCCAAAGAAAAAAATAAGATCAAAGACATCCTCTTCGAAAAATACAAAGTAAGCAACGAGGAATGCAAAAATGAAAACCAGATAATTGTCGACAAACACCAAAATCGCATATTAATAAATGACAACATACACTACTCAATAGTATACATATCAGGCAACGAAATCATCCAAAACAACATAAAAAACAACATAGAACAAATCACATCCCTAATAAAAATCAAAGAACAACGCATCACCACCCACATAAAAAACAACCTCTAATAACCCCGAGCTGAAGCTCGGAGATTCAAGGCACCCCCCCTACCGCATCAGCACAATCTTCCCTACCTCCCACTCCTCACCAATCTCCAATCTGTAGTAATAGATACCACTTTGCATGGCCCTGTAGTTCTGATCACTACCTTTCCAGACGTATTTGTATTCCCCGGCTGGAAGATCCTGATTAACAATATCTTTGATAGCCCGGCCCGAGCTGTCGTAGATACGTAAAACAACCTTCTGCAGAGAGGGAACCAGGAAGGAGATATTTGTAGATTCCTTGAAAGGGTTGGGATAAGTGCTGCCCAGCTTTTTTGTCTCTTCCCAGTTGATGGTGGATACAGGAACCAGACCATTAGATATCTGGTTGTTTTTGTCTCTTACCTGCACATTGATATTCCATATTTTCCCTTCATCGGCAGGCCGGCAGCTAAGCATGCCGTCGGTAGTCAGACTCACTTCGCCCGGATAGTTGTTAGGCTCAAAGCCTACCCCGTAATTCTGGAATAGTATGCCCAGCTTGGATACGGTGGCTATCTTGTAGGAACGTCCATCGCCATTGGAAATACCAGCCATCCACTCGTACATGGCCCCAGGGGGAGTGGTGAAACTACCATAGTGATACTCTATCCTGCCATTCGGATAGAGATAAACACCAACCTGAGTCTTGTACTGCTGATTCTCGAAAAGCACACTGGTCTCCCAAAAGATTTTGGCAGCCTCATAAGAGCTCTCATAGCGTATGAGATCCGTATCGTCGATCACTTCCTGATCACAGCCAAAAGGAATAATGCTCTTACGCACCTGAAACACCAGGTCACTATTAACCTGATACGGGTAATCATAATATTCCGTGCCGAAATGAAGAGCTCCATCTTCGTCCACAATCATACTGGAATATTCTTCTCCATAGAAAGGAAAAGCAAAGGGCAGGTCGATATGTGTAAACTGTTTTCTGCTAGCCGCCGAGCTCAGGACAGTGCCGGCCACCTCGGGGAAAGCACGCTCAAAATGCTCTTCTTCATAGTCGTTGACAAGCTCCCACAGGTAGGGCGGCTCACCACCTTCAGCCTCCAGCTGCCGGGTGAATAGCTCACCGGGCTGTACAAAGCTGGTCTCAACATTTTTTATACCAACCTTATCAAAACTGATACCCGTGTTAACATAAAGTACCGTGCTGGCATTATTCTTTATCGCTACATTCTTTTGATCACTGATCGTTTCCTTTTTTTCATCAGGATAATTTATAACAGAAAACTCCAGCACTTCACCATCACCCACGCTAGCGGGATCTTTCTCGTCGATTATCAGAAAGAAACGGAGATTCTCTCCGGGCTCAAAATCGCTGATTAGAGATGAGATATCCAAACCCAGCTCAAATAGTGTTGAGTCGGACTGGTCATCGTTGAACAGAGGATGATCACCCCCCTGATAATTGAAGTGAGGAAAAGCCATAACACGCTCAGGAACTGTTGCTTCCGGGTTGGATGACACTCCTGCCATCAAGCGGAATTTATCCCTGGAGCTGTGCTTCATCTTTACCCTCATCGTAAGCACCGGATCCATCTGCTTAACAGGCTTTACCACATGAACAGATTTATTCCATATGCCACCCTGGTTACCCTCGCTGGCGAATACCCTGTACTGACAATACGCAAAACCATCACGTCCCCAACCCTTGCCCCAGGTATTGGCCAATATAAAAGCACCCTTCTCCCAGTCACGCATATCAATGATGTTATCCTCATTGATATCCACATCGTTAGTTATATATCCATCCCCATTGTTATCATACCCTATCTCATCATCATACCCAACCACAGTGAGAGCATGGCCCACCACCTCACCAAAACTTATAAGAATAGGAGCATGGGGGTCTTTTGAAACATCACTGGTATAGTGAATATCCATTCCTCCTGATGCAATCTGAATATTAGCCAATCCACCATATTCCTGATCATCTAACCTGTCGATCAGGAAATGTTTCAAGACCTCCAATCCCTCCGGATTACCAACGTGTATGGAGTAGTTCTCAATAACCCTGTTCTGCATCGCTCGGTAATATTTTTCGTAACCCGACATCCATACATCGGGACCATACTGGAGAGGGAAATCAGTGACAGTAGGACTGCCTGCCGCTTTAATTATCTCCCAGCTGTCGAAGTAACTCACTCCATTAGAAGCCGAGGCCCTGTTAAGAAAATTATATACGAAGAAAGGAGGGTAATTATTTCCTGCAGATCCGGCATCCAGATCACGGAGCCTGTTTAATTCATACGTGAGTACATATCCAATGGAGCTGGATTGATTACAGCTCCAGCCCGACTGGTTAAAGATTTCGGGGAAAAATTTCAGTTCAGCATTATTTACCCTTGTAGGCAGACTTTGAGCCGACTTCATTTTGTATTTGGCTGGAACAGGGTATGGGGGAAAATTCTCCTGACCAAAACCAGGAAAAACAAGCACACTCAAAAGGCACAGAATAAGAAAACTTTTCATCTTACATTTTTTCAGAAAACAAATTTAAGGAAAAAGCTATAGGATAGGCTAAACAATAGCTTTTTACCTATTTTTGTGCTCTGATGATTGGAAATCTTAAATACCTTATGCTCATTACGGGCCTGCTTCTCTTTTTCGGAAGTGCCAATGCCCAAAAAGAAGGTGCTATCTGGTATTTCGGCTACGGTGCCGGTCTGGATTTTACCAGCCACTACCCTAAACCGCTCACCGACGGACAGTTAGAAACCAGGGAGGGCGTGGCAACAATATCCGATAAAGACGGTAAGCTCCTGCTATATACCGACGGAACAACCGTGTGGAACAAGCTCCACCAGGTGATGAATAACGGAACAGGCCTCTTTGGAAATGTGTCCTCCACCCAGTCTTCAATGGTTGTGCCAAAACCCGGGTCAAAGTCTTTGTATTACATTTTTACTGTCGACGAAGTAGGCAGCCCAACAAGCCCCGGTCGTGGACTACACTATAGTATAGTTGATATGAGCTATAACGGTGGGCTGGGGTCTGTTATTGAGAAAAACCGGGATCTTACTGCCAACGGAACACGTCAGTTTACCGAAAAAATTACTGCCGTTCTACATGATAATAATGAAGATTACTGGATT
>CAYUNU010000400.1:0-3945 GCA_964446195.1 uncultured Porphyromonadaceae bacterium
TCAGGAAACAAAAAGATGCTTGCTTATCATCTCGAAGAGTTGATAACAATCCAGGAGGAGAAAGATGTTGCTTTATTGTATGATGCTTCGGCTTGTGGCAGTATTCCTGTAATCCGTAATCTGGAGGAGTATTACGACAATGATCTTCTTCAGTCACTTACAGGTATATTGAATGGTTCATCCAATTATATCCTTTCGAAAATATTCCAGGAAGATATGACTTATGATGTGGCTTTGAAACAGGCTCAGGATCTTGGGTTTGCCGAGAGTAACCCGGTTTTCGATGTGGAGGGTTTTGATTCTTTATACAAGCTTATCATTCTTACAGTTCATTGTTTGGGTGCTTATGTTAATCCCGAGGAGGTATTTAACTTCGGTATAAGCAAGATGAGTTCCTGGGATGTTAACTACGCAAAGGAAAAAGGGACCAGGATAAAACTGGTTGCACAGGTAGAGAAACTATCTGAGAACAGGTTCTCACTTTGTGTGATGCCCCGGCTTGTTAGGCCTGAAGCTTATATTTATAATGTTGATGATGAGTATAATGGAGTAGTTATCCAGGGTCAGTTTTACGACAAGCAGTTTATGTTTGGTAAAGGAGCGGGTGCTCACCCAACAGGTTCAGCGGTCCTCTCGGATATCACCGCCAGGAGGCATAATTATAAATATGAGTATAAGAAAAGGAATTTTTTCAAAGTCCCTGTTTATACGCGCGACAGGTTGATGGAGATTTACTTAAGGTATCAGGATCCTGCAGATCTGGAGCACTTCCAGTTTGAAAGTATCAATGAAAAATATACAGGACCTGAGGCGAATTATGTTGTTGGTATAATTAAACTCGAAAACCTTTACAGACTCAGAGAACTTTTACCCAAGATGAATGTTTTCCTTGCACGATCAGGAAAAAGGAGAAAAGATGAAGCATAGTGATTCATATATAAAACTCAAAGCTGCTCTTTCAGAAAGAATACTGGTTCTGGATGGAGCCATGGGTACCCAGGTACAGCAGGCGGGATTGAAAGAGGAGGATTACAGGAGGACTATTCTTGAAGATCATCCTTCACCTTTAATGGGAAACCACGACTTGCTCAATCTTAGCAGACCTGAGTTAATAATAGGGATTCATGAAGCTTATATCGAGGCGGGCGCAGATATTATTGAAACTAATACTTTCAATGCCAATGCTATTTCACAGGCTGATTATGGTACCCAACACCTTGTTTATGATATTAATGTGGCGGCTGCTAAGCTTGCTAAATCAGTTGCCGGTGATGGTGTTTTTGTTGCAGGATCAATGGGCCCGACTAACAGGACTGCCTCTATGTCTCCTGATGTTGAAAACCCCGGATATCGTAATGTGAGCTTTGATCAGTTAGCCGAAGCCTATAAGGAACAGGCAAGAGGATTGCTTGATGGTGGAGCAGATATTATCCTGATTGAAACCATTTTCGATACATTAAATGCTAAAGCGGCTATTTATGCTCTTCTGGAGATATTTGAAGACCGGCAAGAGCAGTGGCCTATAATGATTTCCGGGACTATTACTGACGCTAGTGGACGGACGCTATCCGGACAAACACTGGAGGCTTTCTACTACTCTATTGAGCATTCCGGAGCCCTGGTTGTTGGCTTGAATTGTTCGATGGGAGCTGAACAGCTTGGTCCGTATATCAGTGAACTTGATCGTTTGTCAACTGCCTACACTAGTGTCCATCCTAATGCCGGAATGCCTAACCAGTTTGGGGATTATGATCAGTCGGCAGAGGAAATGGCTCTACTTGTAAAGCCAATGTTGGATAAAGGTTGGATAAATGTTATTGGCGGATGCTGCGGAACAACACCCGTTCACATCAGGAAGATTGCTGAATTGGTGCGAAATTACTCTCCGAGAAAAATCAGGATAAAAGAAAAAAATACTGTATTCAGTGGATTGGAACCCCTGGTTTTGAGGGCCGACAGTAATTTCATGAATATTGGGGAGAGGACCAATGTTGCCGGTTCGAAGAAATTTGCCAGGCTCATTTCGGAGGGATCATTTGATGAGGCTCTTTCTGTAGCCCGAGACCAGGTTGAAGGTGGTGCCCAGATGATTGATGTTTGCATGGATGATGCTATGCTGGACGGTAAGGCGGCCATGGTGGAGTTTCTTAATCGAATAGCTTCAGAACCAGACATATCCAGGGTTCCTGTGATGGTTGATAGCTCCAATTGGGAGATAATTCATGCAGGCTTGAAATGTCTTCAGGGGAAGTCGGTGGTTAATTCAATAAGCCTAAAAGAGGGTGATGATGAGTTTATCAGGCATGCAAGTGAGATCAGGAAATTTGGAGCAGCGGCAGTGGTAATGCTTTTTGATGAAAAAGGTCAGGCTGATACTTTTGAAAGGAAGATAGATATTGCTCAGAGGGCTTATAGTCTTTTACATGATGGGCTGGGATTCCCATCAGAAGATATTATTATTGATCCTAATGTTCTTGCCATAGCTACGGCTATTGAAGAGCATAATAATTATGCTGTGGATTTTATTAAATCCCTTGAATGGATAAAGAAAAACCTTCCAGGTGTTAAGGTGTCAGGAGGTATTTCCAATCTCTCTTTTTCTTTCAGAGGTAATTCAGCTGTCAGGGAGGCTATGCATGCTGTGTTTTTATATCATGCTATTCAGGCTGGGTTGGATATGGGTATTGTAAACCCAACGCTCCTTGAGGTTTATAATGAGGTTGAGCCCGATTTGTTAAAGCTGGCGGAAGATGTTGTTCTAAATAAGAGAAAAGATGCCACTGAGCGCCTGTTGGTTTTTGCTGATAAGGTAAGGCAGAAAGAGGGAGCTGATGTAAAGGAGGCGATATGGCGGAGCTGGGATGTGGAAAAACGCTTAGCCCATTCCCTTGTAAATGGAATTACAGATTTTATTGATATTGATACGGAGGAAGCCCGTAAGAAATTACCTTATGCTCTTGATGTTATAGAAGGCCCCCTGATGGATGGGATGAATGAGGTTGGTGATCTTTTTTCGGTTGGTAAGATGTTTCTACCACAGGTGGTTAAGAGTGCCAGGGTGATGAAGAAATCAGTTGCCCTTCTTACACCATATGTGGAGGCAGAGCGGAAAGCAGGTAATGAGTCACATACTGCAGGTAAGGTAGTGATGGCTACGGTTAAGGGCGATGTTCATGATATTGGGAAAAACATTGTTGGGGTAATTTTAAGTTGTAATAATTATGAGGTGATCGACCTTGGGGTAATGGTCCCGTCTGCAAAGATTATAGCAAAAGCCAGGGAGGTTGATGCAGATTTCATCGGCCTGAGCGGATTGATTACTCCTTCCCTGGAGGAGATGGCTCAGGTGGCCCGGGATATGGAAGAGGCAGGCCTGACTATCCCACTGTTGATTGGTGGGGCAACAACATCAAAGCCACACACGGCCTTGAAAATCGACCGCGAATATTCGGGTCCGGTTGTGCACATTAAGGATGCTTCCCGAACAACAGGTGTGGTGAGATCCCTTATGTCGGATGATTCCAAAGAAGAGTTTCTTGGGCAGCTAAGCAGTGAATATGATGAATTGAGGGTCAAGTACGGCAAAAAGGATAATAGAAAGGACTATGTGTCGCTTGAAAATGCCAGGAAAAACCGAATCAAGATCGATTGGGGAAAGTTTGACCCCTATGTGCCTAAGGTTAATGGAGTAATTGATATACAGGCAAGTATAGATGAGCTTGTGCCGTTTATTGATTGGACTTTCTTCCTTTTTGCCTGGGATATCAGGGGTAAGTATCCACAGGTTTTGAAGGATCCTGTAAGGGGTGAAGAAGCAGGAAAACTCATCGATCAGGCCAGGGAAATGATCGACTGGCTGAAAAAGGATGGTAGGCTCAAAACGCAAGGTGTTTACGGTATTTTTCCTGCAAATTCTGTTGATGAAGATATCCTGATTTTTGACTC
>CAYUNU010000401.1:0-3937 GCA_964446195.1 uncultured Porphyromonadaceae bacterium
GAGAGCATTGAAGTATAATCTGTAGTTTCACCTATCCCCCCCGGCCCCCCTTTCCTTAAAAGGTAAAGGGGGGGGATTTAATCATAAAGTTTATTTGTAGAAATAGTAAATAAAGCCCTAACAATTAGCTTGTTTTTTTTAAGTTTGGCTTAGATATATGATAAATATTGACAAGACATACCATTGGTACGCCGTTTATACCAAGAGTCGGCGTGAGAAAGAATTGGAGCGTGATTTGCTGGCCGATGGATATGAGGCTTATCTGCCTAAGATCAATAGGTTACGTGTTTGGTCGGATCGTAAGAAGTGGGTTGAGATGCCGCTTTTTTCGGGATATGTTTTTGTAAAGGTTAGTAATAAAGAATATTACAAGGTTTTGCAGCATCCTGCTGCGGTTAAATACGTCGGTTTTGGTGGCGAGGTGTCGAGGATACCCGAGAGGCAGTTGGAGACTGTTAAGCGTGTGCTCGGGCTTAATTTGGATATGGAGGTTACGACTACGAGCTTCAAAAAGGGTCAGGTTGTGGAGATCAGTGCCGGGCCCATGAGTGGCTGTTGTGGTGAGATAGTTAGTATCTCCAGCAAGAAGAAGCTTTTGTTGAGGATAGGTGATATTGGATATTCGCTGGTTGTATCGGTGCCGGCGGCTTATATTGGGTAGTGTATGGACGGGGCCTTGTGCCCGTCCGTTTATCCGGACGCCCACTAGGGGCGCGTCCCTACGTAAATTTTTTTTATGTTGGATTTTGATTCTATATTGGTAATTGTTGTTTTGGTTTTTATTCTTATTAGTCTGTATGATGAGATTATAGGGCCTGCTTTTACTTTTGTTGTTGGTGTTAGTGTGCTTACTCTTTTTGGTATTCTTACTCCTAAGGATATGTTGGCGGGTTTTGCTAATGAGCAGATAATGGTGATCATCATGTTGTTGTTGGTAGGGGATGTGATCAGGCGGACGGGGGTTATTGATGGTATGTTCGACAGGATTTTCCGGGGCACCAGCAGTCGGAGGGGCTTTTTGGCTAAGATGATGTTGCCTGTGGCGGGTTTTTCGGCTTTTATGAATAACACTCCTCTGGTGGCCATCATGATGCCTTACGTTATGAATTGGAGCAAGCGTCACAATATCCCGGCATCGAAATTTCTTATTCCTCTGTCTTACGCTGCTATTCTTGGGGGCTGTGTTACCCTCATAGGGACCAGCACCAACCTTATTGTTAATGGCTTGGTGTCTGATCAGCAGATCATCCCGGGGATGCGTCCGCTGGGTATGTTTGAGTTTGCCTGGGTTGGTTTGCCGATGGTGGTTATTGGCTTATTGTATATTCTGATCTTTAGCAATAAGCTCTTGCCGGCTCGCAAGGATCTTATTGAGAATCTTAGTGCCAATGAGAGGGAGTATATGGTTGAGGCGGTGGTGAAGGGGAAGAGCTCCTTGATTGGAAAAACTGTTCCTGAGACGGGTTTGTTGGAGTTGCCTAACCTTAGTTTGGCGGAGATCGGCAGGGCTACCATGGCTAAAAAAAGTGGGGACAGTGCGGGTGCCTGGGGCCGGAGGGTGGCATCTACCAATAGTGATTATCGCCTGGAGCAGGGTGATATACTGGTTTTTACAGGCAACACGAGTGCAGTATCCGAGTTGGTGGATGTGCATGAGGGGCTTACCCTTTCCGATGTTGGCTTCTTCCTGAATAACGAGCAGACAAGCATAGTGGAGGTAGTAGTTAGTCATAACAGCTCTCTCGTAAGTCATACCGTTAACGAAGGAATGTTCCGCAGACGTTTTGATGCAGTCGTTCTGGGTGTACACCGCAACGGTGAGAAGCTCAAGGATAAGACTGCCGATATAAAGCTGGAATCGGGTGATGTAATTTTATTATTAGCCGGACCGGCTTTTGTGGCCAGAGCGGAATACACCGAGGATTTTTACCCTTTGCAGACCATCAGGGAGATCAACAAACCCGGCTTTCTGAAAGGGCTAACAATATTAGGCGGGATGGCTGCAGTAATTATTCTCTCCGCCTTCAACGTCATCACTCTCTTTATGGGTTTGGTTGTTTATCTTGTTATCCTGATGTTAACGAAGATTGCCAATCCCAAGAAGGTGGTTGGGAGTATCGACTATAACCTTGGTATTATCATTGTTATGGCTCTGGCTTTGGGTACTGCCATGGTTAGGACCGGACTGGCGGATATTATTGCCTGGGGGGTTATTGAAGCCATGAGGCCGCTGGGCCTTATTGGTATTATGACAGGCCTATACCTGGTAACAGCTGTTCTGGCGGCATATATTACCAACAAAGCAGCAGTAGCCTTAATAATCCCTATTGCCCTCACCACAGCTATGAACCTGGGGGTGAACCCGGTACCCTTCGTGCTCTTAACTGCTTTTGCTTCAGCTGCCAACTTTATTACCCCTCACGGATACCAGACCAATCTTATGGTTTATGGCCCGGGGGGCTATAAATTTTCCGACTTTATGAAGATAGGATTGCCATTGACGATTATTTATGGGGTAGTGACGATTTTGGGGCTTTATGTTGTTTATTTGTAGGGGGAGCGGTGCCGTTGCTACGAGGTCCCCGCCTTCGCGGGAATGACGTTTTCATTTTAGTTACTTTAAATTGTTTATACCTTTATCGAGATGAAAAATTTTGGGATTATTGGGGCGGCTGGGTTTGTCGCTCCTCGTCATATGCGGGCTATTAGGGAGACTGGGAACAATTTAGTTTGGGCGGCGGATATTAGTGATAGTGTTGGGGTGCTCGACTCTTACTTCCCTATGGCAGAGTTCAACCTGTGCCGGGAGGTTCCCGCCTCCGCGGGAATGACGGGTGGGGTTGACTACCTTTCGGTGTGTACACCAAATCACCTACATAGTGAACATATTCGCCTCGGACTTGATATGGGGGCGGATGTGATTTGTGAGAAGCCTGTTGTGCTGGATCCTGAGGAGGTGGATGTGCTGGGGGCATATCAGGATAAGACAGGTAATAAAATATTTAACATACTGCAGTTGAGGCTTCATCCCAGTATTATCGCGTTCAAAGAGAGGATCGACAAGGGGCCCTCGGATAAGGTTTATGATATTGATCTTACATATATTACTTCGAGGGGCAGGTGGTACTTTTCATCATGGAAGGCGGATATGGTTAAGTCGGGCGGCATAGCTACCAATATTGGTGTGCATTTTTTTGATATGCTAAGCTGGATTTTTGGATCCTGCAGCAGTAATATTGTTCACCTGCATAAGCCCGACAGGGCGGCTGGTTTCTTTCAGTTGGAGAGAGCCAGGGTGAGGTGGTTCCTGAGTGTGGATCATAATGATCTGCCGGAGCATATCAGGAGTAGAGGTGGGCGGGTGTACCGCTCGGTGAAAATTGGTGATGAGGAGATAGAGTTCAGCGATGGTTTTACCGACCTGCATACCAGATCATATGAGGAGATATTGGCCGGAAGGGGTTTTGGTGTGTACGAGTCGAAACCCTCCATCGAAATAGTGCATGATATTCGCAAAGTGAACCCGATAGGATTATTAGGTGATTACCACCCACTACTAGCTTAAAAAGCCGCAATTCAATGCGGCTTTTTTTAACAGGTGGTTTGATTGTGATCCCATATCACCCTGGAGAGGTATCGAGCCACAAAGTAAATATGGGTTGTTGGGAGTATATTGGCAAAAAGGGTGCCTTAATTCAATTGCTATCCAGATTCTTTCGTAACGCAAAGGTTATCAGGGACAAAGATTTTGCCGATTGTTGTGAAATATATTTTGGGGGGATAAAATTTAAACGAAACTGAATAATAATTACGAAATATAGTAGTCGGATTTCGATAACAATTTAATTACCTTTACTACAAACCTATAGCACTTTGAAAAACGGTAAGAAGACGGTTTGTTTTATTATTGATGATGAGGCCAAGGCTCTGGTCATGA
>CAYUNU010000402.1:0-3931 GCA_964446195.1 uncultured Porphyromonadaceae bacterium
AACAAAAGATGCTGGGTAATTATATTGGGGCTAAGGACCTATATCAAAGGTGTATTGAGCTACGTCCCGAACGCTCAGTTCCATACTACGAATTAGCGAGTATATCTTATGTAGATGGGGACATTGAAATGGCAAGATCTTATGCTGATCAGGCTATACTCCTGGACACCTCAAATGAGTGGTACAAGTTTATGGCAATAGAGATAGCAGTTAAACAAGAGAGGTTTATCGATGGGGCAAAATTATACAGGGATCTTTATACGGGCTTCAAGGATGAAAATGAGTACCGGATTGGTGAGATTGATATGCTTGTTAGTGGGAAGGATTATAAAAATGCCCTGAAAAGACTGGATGAGCTTGAAAGTACTTTTGGCTATTCAAGATATACTGCCATCAGGAAAAAGGAGATTTTTCTGGCTACAGGTAATGATAAAAAGGCTTTCAAGGAGCTGGAAAAATTAATCAAAGAGTACCCGGGAGAGGTGGATATTATGGGGATCCTCGCTGAGCTCTATGCCGAAAAAGGAGAGGAAGAAAAAGCCCTGAGCATTTACAATGAGATGAAGAAGCTAAATTCGGGTAATCCCCTGGTATCTTTTTCACTTGGTAAGTACTATTTTGATCTGGGGAGGAAGAAGGAAGCAATAGAGGAGTTTAAATCAGGCTTTGCTTCAAAACAGGTTAATCCTGAAATAAAAATTCAGGTCTTTATTGAATTGATACGCTCACAAGCCGACAGTGATCAGCTTAATGATGATTTGGCCGAATTGCTGGAGCTTATGTATAAAGCCGATAAGGGGAATTCGGGCATCGACATATTGTATGCCGATTACCTTTATAATAAGAGTCTCGAAGGAGATACAGCATCTGAATCAGAGGCAGAGAAGATTTATAAAAGAATTATTGTAAATACTCCTTCAAATTTTTTAGCCTGGCAGAATCTACTCTTCATTCAAAATAGCCAATTAGATTTTGAGGAAATGTATAGCGTTGGAAATGAGGCAGTAGCAAACTTTCCTAATCAGCCTCTTTTGCTCCTCTTTAAAGGTATGGGGGCTGGCCAGACAAATCGCTACGATGAAGCTATCAAAGCTTTGAACTCGGGCTTAAGCATAAACATTAATAATACCGAATTAACAAAGCAGTTTTATATTTCTCTGGGTGATACATATTATCAAATGGATAAATATGATGAGGCTTTTAGCAATTTTGAAAACCTTCTGGCGCTTGATCCTGATAATGTTATTGTGTTGAATAACTACAGCTATTATCTGTCCTTGCTCGATAAGGATCTGGAAAAGGCCAGAAAGATGATAGAAAAATGTGTTAAGCTGGAGAAGGATAATCCTACCTATCTCGATACTTATGCCTGGGTATTATTTAAACTCGAAGATTATACAAAAGCTCTTGAGGTAATTGAAAAAGTTGTGTCAAAAAATACTGATCCCTCTGGAGAGGTATTGGAGCATTACGGGGATATCCTTTTCAAAAACAATAAAAAAGATGAAGCAAAAAAGGCCTGGATCAGAGCTGAGTCTTCGGGAGAAGCGAGTGAAAACATCAGGATAAAAATTGAAACGGGATTGAAGTAATATGAAAAGAATTATTCTTTATAGTATCACTGTTGTACTGCTGGGTTTCCTTATGGGGGGCTGCAAGGGAAAAAAATCTATGCTAAAAAAGGAAGGAAGAATTACAAAAAGTGATGATCTGATAAAAGATGTTTCAAAGCAGGAAATAAACTATCAGACCATTGAAATAAAAAGTTCAACCAAGGCCGAGATGGATGGGAAGAGGTATTCGCTAAATATTACTTACAGGAACAAGAAAGATGAAACAATTTGGGTTTCGGTAAGGGCAATGCTGGGAATCGAAGTGGCCCGGTTAATAGCTAATAGAGATAGTGTTTGGGTGGTTTCGAAAATTGCAAAGACTAAGGAAAAAGGTAGCTGGCAGGATATGGGTGAGATGCTTGGCT
The DNA here is from genome assembly GCA_964446195.1 of uncultured Porphyromonadaceae bacterium. Taxonomy (GTDB): domain Bacteria; phylum Bacteroidota; class Bacteroidia; order Bacteroidales; family UBA12481; genus JAUVKA01. The sequence continues at coordinate 1,979 of CAYUNU010000402.1, forward strand.
ATCCGGTGGATTTTATGGCTTTTCAAAATATTATGACCAGGAAATTATTCTATCCGGGTGAGCAAAAAAATGATAAGCTGAAGAGTTTTATTCGTAAGGATGAGAAGGATGGAATATTACTTGTTCCTGATTATAGTAATGAAAAACAGAGACTCGACTCAGATAATTATGGTTTTTTACCGAAATTTATAATTGGCAAGAAAAAATACAGTATCAATAGAACCAGCCTGGCTCCCGAAGATAATGAATGGCTTTTTGAGGTAGAATATCAGGGTGACACAATGGAGAATATGGGCCTGGGGAAGAATATTAAAATTAAAGCAATGGACGCTCAATCGAATATCGAGCTGGACCTGAAGATTCAAGAGATTAACATTAATGAAGCAATCAAAGTGCCATTTCAATGGTTTTAAAAATCAGACAAAATATAAGTTTTAAAACAGGTATCGGCTTATTCTTGCTGATGAGTTTGTTCACCCAAACTATCAATGGGCAGGAGCTTGAAGATCTTAGAAATGCGCGACTTAAGCAGATGCAGGATATTGAGTATACGGAGAAATTATTACAACAAACAGCTGCAACAAAAAAGAATAAACTGGGTGAGCTTAATCTCTTAAACAAACAAATCAGATCGAGGGAAAATGTGGTTAGCAGTCTTAGGGGAGAGCTAAATTATCTCGATAGAAGCATACGTAATAATGAGAAGGAGGTAGAGTTGCTGAAGAAGGAGATAAAAGGCTTGAAGGATGATTATGCAAATATGATTTACAAGGCTTTTCTTACTAATAATTCATATCATAAAGCACAGTATATTCTTGCTTCTAAGGATTTTAATCAGGCATATAAGAGGCTAAAATATCTTCAGCAATATAGTCAGTTCATAAGAGAACAAGCCATCCTGATTCAGGCTAAGTCGACTCAGTTACAAGAGGATGTAAAAAGATTGGAAGAGGCCAAAGCAGAGCAGAAATCTCTTTTGGTTGAGCGACAAAAAGAGGTGGCAAATTTGAATAATCAGAAAGATGTTCAAAGAAAGGTTGTTAATAGTTTGAGCGGTAAGGAGAAGCAGTTGAGACAGGAACTTAAAGACAAGAAAAAGATCTACGATAGACTGGAGAATGAGATAAATAAATTGCTCAAAGCGGCGATGAAGGGAGGCGATGGAATGCTAATGACTCCTGAGATGAAAATCGTTTCGGATGATTTTACACAAAATAAAGGTCGGCTGCCCTGGCCTGTTGAGAGAGGTGTTATTACTGAGAAGTTTGGCTTGCACAAACATCCTGTACTTAAAAAGGTTGAAGTGGATAACCCTGGGGTTAACATGACTACCGATGCGGGGGAAGTTGTTAGGGCTGTGTTTAAGGGAACGGTGAAAAATGTATTTACAGTGCCTGGTGCTAATATTGCAATAATAATTCAGCATGGAGAGTATTTTACGGTATATCAGGGTCTTGTTGATGTGGTGGTTAAGAAGGGAGATGAGGTGTATATAAAGCAAACTTTGGGAAAAGTTTTCTCCGATACGGGAGAAAGTAGTTCTCAATTGCATTTTCAGGTTTATAAGGGCACGAGTAAGATGGATCCGGAGTTATGGTTGGCAAAATAGGAGAAAATGGTTGAGTCGGTGTCATATAAGGAGGTTCTACAGCAGCTGAGATTGTTTATCAGGAAGTATTATCTTAATAAAACTATCAGGGGCATTATTCTGTGTATGATTATTTTCATACTCACTGCCGGGGTGCTGATTGTTGGTAATCAGGGCTTAAAGCTTGATGTAGGCTGGAGAACTGCCGGTTTTTGGGTTCTAAGTATCGGTGTAGGCATTCTTGTTTCATGGTTGATTATTTTACCATTTATCCAGTTTTTGGGTGTGGGAAGAAGGCTTAATTATCGAAGAGCGGAAAGAATTATTTCATCGCATTTCGGTGATATGAAAGATACCCTCCTCAA
>CAYUNU010000403.1:0-3924 GCA_964446195.1 uncultured Porphyromonadaceae bacterium
AACTGCCACCTATGTTCGTGGAGTCATCCTGACGAGGAATAGAGCCACGACTGATAACAGAATCTATCCTGATGTAGCCATCATTTGGATATCGTGCCAGCTGCATCGGTATTCCAGAAACATACAACTCCGGCCATCCGGCATAACCCTTAAAGGAATCGGGCCAGGCTTCTGCTTTTAACTTCTTATCGGAGTATTCATAAATCCCTTTATCCTGATCAATACAAGTGAAATCAGCGAGTTTCAGCTCCAATCCTGATGTGATAACAACCTTACCGGTTCCATTGGTCTTGATCTTAAATCCATCAAGCTCATCCAAGACTATTGGTTCATCAACAACGTACCGCCCGGCAGGTATAAGTAATTCATCACCACCACTCTTCACAACCTTATCTATTTCCTTCTGAATATCGAATCCCGTATTGCACGAAAACAAAGAAAAAGATATTCCAATAATTATTATATAAATATTCCTCAATCTCATATTCCACAATTTCAAATATATTCCCGTACGGACGCGCCCCTTGTGGGCGTCCGGATATTCGCAATCCATAAATAATTCTACCTGTTCCATCACGGACGGGCACAAGGCCCCCGTCCCTACTTCATAAATGCTTCGATTTCTTCAACGGTGCGGGGAATTCCTTTCGTTAAATTTTCGCAACCATCTTCGGTTATCAATATTGTATCTTCTACCCGTACGCCCAGATTTTCTTCGCTGAATATTGCCATTGGCTCGTTGGCAAAAACCATTCCCGGCTCAAGAACACTCGGGCCTCCCCCAACATCATGAACTGCCATTCCAACGTAGTGGCCAAAGTTAGATCGGAACCTTTTCCAAATGGGCAGACTGGTATCATAGCCCATCTCCTTCAACTTCTTATCCACCTCTCCGGGAAGATCTTTAATCTTCAAACCCGGACGGTAAACGGCCATACAAGCCTCATGCACAGCATTACAAGCTTCATAAATCTCACGCTGTCGGGGAGTAAACTTACCATTCACCGGATAGGAAATGGTAATATCAATGTCGTAATAATGATAATCCGGACCTCCGTCAATAACCAGAAAGTCGCCATCCTCAAGAATTCTGTCATAAGTATGATAATGGGCAAAAGAATGATTCTCATCAGAGCACACTATTGTATAATACGCCAGCTCCTGAGCTCCCCGTTTCTTGCACTCATATTCAAAAAGAGAAGAAATCTCATACTCCGGTTGCCCAACATAAGTGCCCTTCATAATAGCTTTATGGGCCTCAACACCAATCTTGCCAGCCTTACGGAAAAGTGCAATCTCTGCCGGGGATTTTATCTCACGAAGCTTCCATATCAATTCTGAGCAATCTGCCACTAAAACATTTTGAGGAAGATGGTTTTTAAGATAAAAGACAAACTGATCTTCTCTTGTAGGCCGACCATCTCTGGGATTATCCTTCATCCCCATAAGTTCATATCTGCCCTTTTCTCTCGAACACTCACGCATCAACTCCTGAGCTTGAAACTCGGTATAGAACACATTTATAGTTTTTGCTTTCTCTTTCAGGAACTTCTCCAAATCATTGATTCCCAACCTCCTCTCCAGTCCGCTTACCTCAACAGTATTATTAATATGATCGAGTGGAACTCCATAATTCCTTGCACCTTGATCATTTATGGAAAAGAAGATCGTGCTCTCCTTGTTCACTCCATCAATAACTAAAACAGCACCAGGCACTTCCAGCCCGCACAAATACATAAAATCATTATTCTGAAAGAAACGATAGTAAGCTGTGGGAACAGCAGCACCCTGGATAACAGCGATACCATCGGGAATCTTTTCCATAAACTTTGCCCTACGCTCAGCGTATTCCGATTTATCGAATGCATCGAACGACATGGGTTGACTTAAGGCAGAAGGCAAAAGGCAGAAGGTAAAAATTAGTGTAAAGAATAAAGATCCAAGTAGAAATGATGATTTTTTCATAGTTTTCTGTTTGTATAATACACAAATTTATCATTAACAATTAATCATTGATCATTAACCATTAACAATTTACCATTAACCATTAAAATTCTACCTTTATTGACCAATTCCTAAGATTTATGCGCACCTACCTATATCTGATCACCATAACCGCAACCCTGGGCGGCTTACTCTTTGGATACGACACAGCGGTGATATCCGGTACCGTGGAATCACTGCAAACATTTTTTGTTGATCCTTATGGCTTAAGCGAAACTGCCGCTAACTCGCGCCTTGGACTTATTGTGTCCGCCGCTCTGATTGGCTGCATTATAGGAGGTTTATCCGGAGGATGGGTAAGCAATACTATTGGCAGACGCAAGGGCTTAATGATAGCAGCTACCCTATTTCTTATTTCTGCTCTGGGTTCGGCTATGCCCGAGGTATTCATTCGTCCTATAGGAGAAGCTGACCATACTTTCATATGGAATTTCGCAGCCTACAGACTGATTGGAGGTCTGGGTGTTGGTCTGGCTTCAATGCTATCGCCAATGTATATTGCGGAAATCGCCCCTGCCGACAAAAGAGGTAAACTGGTATCTCTCAACCAATTCGCTATCATATCAGGAATGTTAGTAGTATATTTTGTAAACTATGGTATTGCCCGTCATGGTGAAGATTCATGGCTACATGAAACAGGCTGGAGATGGATGTTCCTATCAGAATCTATCCCTGCACTACTCTTCCTTATACTGATCTTCGTTATTCCCGAAACTCCAAGATTCTTATCCATAAACGGTAAGGAAGACAAAGCTCTTAGCGTATTAAGCAGGATTAATGGTCCGGAAAAAGCCAGACAAATATTGGGGGAGATAAAAGAAAGCATTCAAATCACCCAAAAAGGAAGCAAACTATTCTCATTTGGCACAAAAATCATCCTGATCGGCCTTGCTATTGCAATATTTCAACAATGGATAGGTATCAACGCAATACTTTACTATTCACCCGTCATTTTTAAAGATATGGGAGCTGAAACCGATGCATCCCTTCTTTCAACAATCTATGTAGGTATTGTAAACCTAACTTTCACAGTTGTGGCTATTCTATTGGTCGACCGAATAGGACGAAAGAAACTCCTCGTTATAGGTGCAGCGTTAATGGCTGTGGCTATGATAAACGTAGGACTGATATTCTATTTTAGTTTTGAAAGCTCCATGATCAATGGCTTAGAAATTAATCAGTTTACTAGCCCCGTGTCGGCCATTGCAGCCTTCATTTTTATCCTGATTTTTATTGCAGGCTTTGCAACTTCCTGGGGACCTGTAGCCTGGGTCCTACTTTCCGAACTATTCCCAAACAAAATCAGAGCCAAGGCATTAGCTCTTGCAACAGCCGTATTATGGATTTCCAACCTTGCCATCTCCTGGACCTTCCCAATGATCAATAACAGTTCCTTCCTGGTCGACAGATTTAATCACGGATTTGCTTACTGGATCTACGGTGCAATTGGAATACTGGCTGCTCTTTTTGTACTGAAATTCATCCCCGAGACCAAGGGTAAATCCCTTGAAGAGCTTGAAGGGCTGTGGGAACAAAAATAATAGCCAAATGAAGATTATCTTGATGAGAGATATCACTTTGAAACCAAATGGCCTGATATGCCAGAGATCAACTAACCCTCGCTCTTATCCAAAAACCCATTATTGATATTATCACTTGAATATTAATAACATAACTATAATAATTTATTACAGATAATAAACTATAATCATGTCCGATATGCTAAGGGGCTATTTCACAATTCAATGAATTGTTTAAGAAAAATTCCTAAAATCCTCTTCAGATTAAACTCTTTGAAAGAAACGACTAATTCTAATTTTTGATCCTAATGAGTATTTATCTCTGGAATAGAGCACAATAGTGGCAATCCCAACAATGTTAGAAACAGGTAATAATCCCCAATGCCTAGAATCTAATGAT
>CAYUNU010000404.1:0-3901 GCA_964446195.1 uncultured Porphyromonadaceae bacterium
GCAAAAAAGTTAATACTCCTAAGGTTGCCTTTCAGCAATTAAGGTAACATCAATTCCTATTTCATCCTTAATAGCCTTATCTCCAATATCTTGAAAGAATTTACCAGAACCATATTTAATATCATATAGGGTCCTGTCAAATTCCATAGATGAGGTAAAAGTTGCGCCCTTTCTTGTAACCACGAAGCTTATTGGATGGGTTTTATCCTTGATTGTTAATAATCCGCTAACCTTTGATTTTCCATCTACGAATTTATCACTACCTGTGATTTCCAGTTTGGCCACCGGATATTTATCTACACTAAAAAAATCATCATTTTTTAGATGTTTAACCAAATTGCTGGGTTTCTTTGGATCATCACTCGACTCGTCTGTCATTACATCCATATCGATAATGAATGAGCCACTTACGAACTTATCATCCTTGATTTCGAAATGACCCTCTTTCAGACCGACAGTCCCATCATGTTGTTTTCCTATTTTTTTGCCCACCCATTTTACGCTTGACTTTTCTGTATTTACTTTATAAGTCTGAGCAGAAAGGAATGTTCCAAGCGCTAAGAATGCACTTAATATTACTAGTTTTCTCATTTTGTTTTGATTTGTTTAATATAATTAACAAAATCATTAAACAAAACAAAGTCTATTATGTTCAGACGAAATAATATTTAACTAAATTTTAACCTCTTCCTTTAATAAGAGTCTTATACCAGAACTTCTCCATTGCAGGTCCTGCACTTGAGGATGCTCCCATAGGTGCTCCTCCGCCCATCTGACCACCGCCACCACCACGACTACCACCACCTCCGCCACCACGGCCGCCTCCGCCACCGGATCGGCCACCTCCACCACCAGAGCCCATTGACTGCTGCCCACTCGCTCCAGCCGAGCCACCGGCTCTACCACCAGCAACAGGTATACCAAAACCAACCGTTAGCTCATTAAGTCCGTCAATCCCACGAGGATGGATCATTTTCATAGGTACACCTATCAGCAGACTGACGTAATTAGATGAATCCATAGCCACGAGTGTTATAAAATCTGTATTACCCACAGCGGGATTTACCACATATGAGTGCTCTCCCTGGGTCCACCTCAACTCCATACTCTCGCTATTCTCCAGCATTCGCTGTATGGGGTTTTGCCGTTCCTGATTATTGTTTTGCCCTACAGAGCCACTCCGCCTCTCAGCTGTTCTTTTAATAAGTGGGTAAGTAAGAGATGTAGTCTCCTTCATTTTCCCTGTTGTATCCAGGAAGATTGTCAGTCCACCACTCATTACAGACATCTGAACTCGCGAGTCGAGTAAATCGACAGCAAAATACAGATGTGTGCTATCATTATAGCTGGTCCAGCCCACTTTTGTGGTTGCATCAAAACCAGTAGGCTTAACTGTATCAGATTTCACATCATCCTCCCAATAAGTTGTCAGCTGCTGAAGATTTGTACAGGAAAACAAAGAAAGAAGAACTAGCAGTATTGCAATTTTAATTTTAAAGGCCTTCATATGTTTAGCTTATATTGTTTTTTGACTATCAGAAAGTGAATAAGTTTAATAAATAGAATACTTATAATTCTTTCACACTTGTAAAGCAATCCTACACAGAGGCAAAAACCCCGATGAAATGCCTTTTTCTGCCATAAAAAAGTTTTATTTTCATACCATATTTTAACATTTTTTAACAAATACTATTTATTATGAGAAGATTTACCCTATTACTTATCACCCTTTCTTTCACAGTTTTGGGGGTCGCCCAAAATCTTCAACAGGCCAAGAATGCCCCGGTTAGTCAGGACATGCTTGACCTCCATCAGGTTTTAAAAACCCAGAAAGCCGGTGGAGATGTATTCTGGTCAACTACCTTCGATTGGGGAACTGGAGAGACAGAAACCTCCTGGACTTTACCCGAAGGGTGGTCGATTGTTGACAATACTGACTTTGGTATGCCATGGATGTGGAGATCTCCCTATGACACACTCGGGGGAAATTGGACAAATCAGGGTCCATCGCCAGGATTTGACACTCCTTTGGACGGTTACATTTGTGTTCCTGCGAACGAATACAACTACAGGGATGGGATAATTACTGACAATCTGGTGGATACATATATCATGACTCCACCTATTGATTGCTCAGAGCAATCCTCGGTTGTTGTGAAGTATAATCAACTATTTCGCACCTGCTGTCCTTTTGACCCGGTTTTGGTTATGGAAGTAACCAATGATAACGGAGTTCATTGGGCACAGTATGTAAGTAATTTTGGACTTGCCAATAACCGTATTACAGATTTGCGCTACAGAACAGTTGAGTTCAATATATCTGATGTTGCTGCAGGTATGAGTAATGTTCAGATCAAATTCTACTGGTCTGGCAGTCAAATTTATTATTGGATGATAGATGATCTCAGGCTTTCCGAAGCATATGAAAATGAGTTAGTTCTAGAAGACTACTGGGCTGATATCAACATGGGCTTTGACGAAAGAGTTGGTCACATTAACTACATGCCAAAATCTCAAATGGGCATGGAGTCGGAAGGTGCTTTAGGAGGTAATATTGGAGATTATGAGTTCAGAGGTGCTATGCTGAATAATGGTATGGCAGACCAATATGATCTCAAATTACAGATGACTATTAACAAAAATGGAGAACAAGTCTTTCAAGAAGAGTCTGACGCATCCGAATTATGGACTTTAGACAGGGACACACTTACAGCCAATTCTAATTTCCTCGCAGAGGATTATGGAGATTATAGCATAAAATTCGATGCTATCTCTGAAAATGCAGAAGAAAGACCTGAAAACAACACTAAAGAATTAAACTTTACCGTAACAGATTCTCTATACCACAGAGCCGACTTTACTGATGAATCAGGAGTAAATACAGGTGGATGGGTTGCAGGAGGTAGCGCCGGAGATATGATAGGAGTTTGGTATGATATTATCGAAACAGTAGAGATAAAATCAATTACTGCAAAAATTCGAAGTGTGGAGGATAGTGAATACCCGGAGTTTCAGTATGTTCTGTTAAAAAACACTCCTGAAGATGGAATTATCGAATGGATATTAACTGAGATAGTCCCGGCTGATTCAACGATGGAAGGTACCTGGGTTACTTTAGATGTTGAAAAAGACGGTGAAACAGAATTCCTTGAGCCTGGTGAATATATCACAGCTATTCGTTTCTGGGGTGATGATGGTACAGAAGAGGGATCAAATGGTGTAAGCGTAGGTTGGGATAAAGACAACCTTCAAGCTTCATATACCTATTTGTATGGCTTCCGTGATGACACCTGGTTCAATCCTGATAAAATGGCCCTAATTGGCATGGTGTTAAACGATAAGGGTGGTCCAACTGTGGCATCTGTAAGCTTCAACGTCGACATGAATGCTCAGATTGCCAGTGGAGAATTTTCTCCGGGATCAGACTTCGTAGATGTTGCCGGCAACTTCAATAATTGGGCAGGATCTGAAGCTCTAACTGACGAGGATGCTGATGGTATCTACACTATCACATTGCTTGATTTTCCTATAGGTGACAAGCTGGAATACAAATACAGAATCAATGGAAGCGATGAAACGGCAGAGTTAAAGGATCAAGATCCAAGAGACTATATTGTTCGTTACTGGAACGTTTTGGATGATGAATACAATATGGGTGAAACTACCGGCGTAGAAAATGCCCGCACACTTGACGTATTAGAAGTTTATCCGAATCCTAATCAAGGACAGTTCACCATCAGGATTGCAAGCTCAACTGCTACCGATGTATCAATTAAGCTACTAAATTTACAAGGTCAGACAGTATACACTAAAACCGTAAAAGACATTTACGAGCACAAGGAAACAATAAATCAGGAATTAGTTAAAGGTTTATACTTCCTTACTGTAGAAACCACTGCAG
>CAYUNU010000405.1:0-3891 GCA_964446195.1 uncultured Porphyromonadaceae bacterium
ATACACATAATTTCATGATGATCATAACTGGCTTTTATGGTGATGATGGGATTGAACAATGTCTCGAGCAGCTAAAAATGTTGATGGAAAAATATATTTTCGGCAGGAATTTTGATATCAATATCACAAATTAGATTTTTAAGAATGATGTATCTGAAAAAAGCTTTATTTCTACTATCCCTATTGCTAATTACCAATTTTGCAGGAGCATATGCCCAGGATAAGATCCTCAGGATGAATCCATATGAAGTAATGGCAAGTTGGACCTTTGAGGATGTTATTAAGGAGTTTGGAGAAGGAGAAAATATAATTGACACCATGTCGGGCCAGGCTTATATTTCAGGTTTCAGATACAATGAATCCTGGCTGGAGAAACCATGCGAGCTCGAATTTTATTTTGCTGACGTTAACGTTTCACGATTCCTTCTAAGATTCATACACCCTAACAATGCCTTACTTGAGGAGGAGAATAAAAAAAATGATGTTATTACAAGTGGTACAGGAATGTTGGAATCAAAGACAGTTCCAGACTCAATTTGGGTGAAGCGTATCAAGGACAACCCGGGTATATTTGATTCTCTTAAAACAGCATGGGCAAAAGAATTTGTTTACAGAAAAAGCATGCTGGAAAAAGATTCATTGCGAGGTGATTCTATAATACGTGATGTAGCAAAAATTTTTGGTGAGCCCCTCCGAGAAGGACCAACTCCCCATACAGATAAAGATTCCAGATATTTTGCCACATGGATAAAAAACGGATACTCCTGCTCGGTGAAGGACTATCGAAGATTTACCGAGATAAATTTCGGCATCTCCCCCGCCCCCGGAGCAGTTATTACAGAGTTCAACCTTGATCCAGGTATAAAACTGATTGAGAAGTTAAACATGAATATCCGAGGAAAAAACCTCGAGGTTTCTCTACTTGGTCTACCACAGGCAAAGGGCAGTATTTATTTCGATCGTTTGTTTTTATTGGCATCAACACCATCCAGAGGATTTTATCTTAATGAATTGCCGGAAGAAAGACAGAGTGGATTCAACCCTCAACTTGTAATTAAAGACCTTACTGGGGACGGCATTCCCGATGTCTGGCTCAAAGTGTTAACAGGTGTAAATGGAGCTTGCTCAAACAATTTTATTTATACCTTGGAACTGATGGAACCTTTGCTGATTTTTGATCCGCTCGATGATTTAATCTTTGAACTTGAAGGTGAATTTCAGGATGATTTTAATGCCATGATAATTATCGATGGAGCAGAAAGATCTCACCTCCCTTTGGACAAAAACAAGCCTGAGTACAAATCCATTTTTAATGAAAATGGGAAGTTATTAAAGAAGGTGCAAATATATCCCGGCTGTCTGGAGAGAATAGAAGCGAAAAAATATAAATCTTCTAAAGGGACACAAATAACCGGACATGTGCCAATACATGGAGTATCTGATAATGACATCATTGGATACCTGCTGGCCACCTGGGACTACCAGTCGGGTGGTTGGGAATTACGTAGTTTGGAGATTTGGCAAGACTGACCTAACTTTAATAGTCTAAAAATCATAAACATCAACTATGTCATTAAAAAGAATTTTTTCCTACACAACTCTGATCATCTTGGCTGCATTGATTCTCAATTCCTGCTACTTTGATGGATCAGGCCACTTAAACAGAATCCAGGGAGAAGGGCCTATCGTAAGTGAAGATATTAATCTTCCAAAAATTAACGGCATCGTGATAAAAAACTCTGCAAACGTAAGCCTTAGTCAGGGAGATCAGCAAAGATTGGTGGTCGAAGCCCAAAGGAATATTCTTGATAATCTCAGAACTGAAGTTTCAAACGGGGTACTCTATATAGGTAACAGAAACCCGGTATGGAAAACAAAGCCTGTAAAGGTAAAGCTTAGGATCTCTGATCTAAGCATTGTAAGGATGTCAGGATCAGGCAATATCAGCACTACAAATACTTTCACCGATCTAAATGATCTGGAGGTTAAATTAAGTGGATCAGGAAAAATCGATCTTTCAGTTGAAGCACGTGAGATATATGGAAACATTGGTGGATCAGGAAATATTTATCTTGATGGTGAAGCCAGGAAGGGAGAGTTTATTATTAGCGGATCAGGCAGTATTGCAGCTTCTAATCTGCATTTGAAAAGAGCCTACGCCAGAATATCCGGATCTGGAGGGATACATACCGATGTGTCCGACGACCTGGAAGCAAGAATATCAGGTAGCGGAAGCATTACTTATCAAGGGCATCCAAGAATTGATAAACACATCTCTGGAAGCGGTAGTGTACGATCTAAATAAGCTATGAATATCGATCCATACGCTATTATCAACAATCATTACCGGGGATTTGAAAAAGCCAGAGATATTCTTATCGAACACTCTGAAGCTGTTGCCACAAAAGCAATAAAAATCGCCAGGAGACAGGGATTATCCGATGATGAAATACAATTCATCAAAGAAGCTTCTCTCCTCCACGACATAGGGATGTATCTGTGCAATGCACCATCTATAGGCTGCTATGGTAAGGCCCCATATATCTGTCATGGTTTCATGGGTCACGATCTTCTTGCCACAGAAGGTTGGCCTATTCATGCCCTTGTCTGTGAAAGACATACCGGTACTGGCCTTTCCTTGGAAGATATACGCCAACAGAATTTACCGATCCCCATGCGCCCAATGGAACCCCTGTCCCTACCCGAAAAAATAATTACCTATGCTGATAAATTCTTCTCCAAAAATCCGGGAAAACTAGGTCAGGAGCAAGATGTGAATACCGTAAGAGCAAAAATGCTTAAGCATGGTAAGAAGAAGCTGGCTATATTTGATGGCTGGCATAAAATTTTTGGCGGGAACGAAGCAGCTACAAGCATATAAAAGATACATCTCTACTCTGTATCGCTATTCTCTATAAACCAATCAATAAAAACTGGCTGCACCTCAGGATAAGTAAGATCCTTAGGAACTTCATCTAAACATTGAACTTCAGCGATCTCATAATCGGGTAAACAACCTAGCTCAGTTATTCTAGCAAAGTATAGCTTACCAAAAACTTCATCTCCCTTCCACAATCCCCTGTAACTTACAAGTGGTGAGATCTCAAATTCTACAGCCCCGGTTTCTTCCTTAAGCTCTCGCTGAGCAGCAGCATCCACATCCTCACCATCTTCAACATGACCGGCAGGTAACTCCCAGCTTTGTCGATCTTTGTGCCTCACAAATACCATCTTACCCAGGTATTTTGCAAGAATGATCACAAAGGTATACCCCCCAGGAGCAACCTTGGAATGGTCGATGAATTCAATACTTCTTTTCAATAAATATTAATTCAAATAAAAAAACAAGTAGCCTTATTTAATAGCTGTCCCAATCATTTTTGCCGGTTTCTCCATACTGGAAAAAGGACGCATCAACATACTGTAAGAATATTTTTTGCCTGTTAAAGTATATTGTGGATGAGTGCGAGCGCCCCATGAATTATCTCCTCCAACTCCCATTTGTTGATAATCAAGATTTAGAGAAACCAGATCCCTTGCTTTCACATCAGTTGTATGACGATTAATCACCCTCACACCATCAACATGTCTTCCATCGGTACGCTCTGGGCTTTCAAAATCCTCCATAAGATTATGGTGAGCCCTGATATTTAATACATCATCTGCCTGTACCAAAACTCCGGCACCCTGTGTATTTGAAAGAGCCAACCATCTTACATCAGTCCTGTTTCCATTCTCCTGAGGCCTGAGATAAGGTACGTAAAGATCTTCCACCTTGCTCTTGTACAAACCAACAAAGGCTGCCGTTTTCCTGTCCCAATAGTTCTCAAATGGACCCCGTCCATACCACTCAATATTATTGTACTCAGCAGGAAGAATCCAATTCATCCC
>CAYUNU010000406.1:0-3872 GCA_964446195.1 uncultured Porphyromonadaceae bacterium
AAGCAACCATCACTTTTAAATCAGGATATTTTTCCTTTTGCTTTACGAGATCCTTTATTATAATCCCGGCTCTCTCATGGACCCTCATTTCACCATCCCTGATCCTGGAAAAGGAGTATATAATATGGGTAAGTTTATCCAGTGGTAGCTGTTCGGGGCTTATATCTCTCCGCGGCATATAGTAGGCTGCAACGGCGAAGGTTTTTTCCTGAACATTTTTCTGTTTCCCTTGTGTAAAAGATTGAGACAGGAGAGCCAAAGAAATTAAGAGAGAAATGGATACTTTTAAAAAATATTTATTGAAAAAAGGATTTATCATAATAATGTTTTAAGATCTAATGGTCACGAAAATAAATAAAAGAATGAGGATTTTCTTTACTCTGGCTGTTTTGTTTGTGATTAACTGGACTGGCTTTGGGCAACAAGCTAAGCTTCTTTGTAGTTTGAATGATGCCATAATAGAAACATCGGGATTAATTTATGTGAATAACACACTGATTACGCACAACGATTCGGGTGATGTGCCGGCTTTATACGAAATAGATACCACTAATGGAGAGATTAAGCGAAAGGTTATTATCAGAAATGCCGGGCATATAGATTGGGAAGATATTAGTAATGATGATCACTTCATTTATGTAGGTGACTTTGGCAATAATTTTGGTTCGAGGAAAGATCTGTGTATTTACAAGGTTTCTATTGAGGATTACTTTGCGGCTCAGAACGACAGTATTGATGCGGAGCTTATAAGTTTCAGCTATAAAGATCAGAAAAGTTTTAAGCACAATCCTTCTTACACCAATTATGATGCTGAGGCAGTAATGTCTTATAACGATAGTTTGTATATTTTCACGAAGAACTGGGGAGATAATCTCTCATACATATATTCCTGCCCGAAAGAACCGGGTACTTACACTTTATCCATCGTTGACTGCATTAATCCTAAAGGTCTTGTAACCGGAGCAACCTATAATCCTGATAATCATGCTATACTACTCTCTGGATATGTATTTTTCTTTCCAATACTAACCGAGATCAAGAACTTTACCGGGAACAATTTTTCTGATGGACAAATTAGAAGACTGATGTTAGCAAAAAAAGGTTCTACTCAGATTGAAGGAATAAGTGTAATAAATCAGGATACATACTTCTTCTCCTCAGAAGCAAATCGGCTAGGGAAAGCAAGTCTTTACAGCCTAAGTGACAAAGATCTAGAAGAAATGAAGATCAGAGAGAGACAAATTGGGTCATCACTATTGATAAAGTTTATGAGCAGAATTAAGAGTAACGCCATCTTTACTATTCTGTTTAAGTTTGCAATGAAAATGTATTTTCGCTAGGGAGGATTAATTCTGAACGGACACACACAAGAGCTCGTAACAAGGAAATCAGGAGGAAGCACAAAAAAAATCATGTTAAAATAGAATTCTAATTACAGCTTGCTTATCTTGCGCACTATGCAGGAAAATATTTTCTTATTAAATAACTAAGCAGCTGATACATGGGAGCCAAACGGGCTAAAAACATACGAATTTTGGTTGTTATTTCAACGATTATTCTGGCGATGCTTATTTTCTCTTCTACGTTTGGAAAAAACTTGGTTAATGGTCAAGACCTAAGTTTGGAATCTTTTGCTTTGCTACATTTTAGCGGCTACCTTTTCTTTTTGTTGATGCCTGTTGAACTAGCTTTTACCTATTGTATTACAAATGGTTATAATATGTTTTTGTTGATTGGAATAGCATTTTCAACAGCAATTGCCGCCCAGATAATCGATTACCTCATCGGCTATTCTGTAAGCACAAAATTCCTCAGTCATATAGTAAATCCAAGGAAACATGAGAGGGCCATCAGGATTATTAACAAATATGGCAGTATTACTATATTTATATTCAACCTATTACCTCTTTCTTCTCCAATTATTTGCCTGGCATCAGGAGCTATAAATTACCCTTTTAAAAAAGTAATTACTTTCAGTGCCTTGGGTCTATTGTTAAAGTATTTTATTCTGGCCTGGATATTTCTAAGGTAGAGGATAAATCTTTAATGATTAACTTTGGACATGCAAGCCAAAAAAGTCAAAACCAAAAACCAACTGGGTCATTCCTCAGTGGAAATTCCCCCAATAATATTCGGAACAAGCTGCCTGGGTAACCTCTATCAATCTCTTCCTTACAATATAAAACTATCCATTATAAAAGAATGGTTCTCATGGGTTGAATCACCTGTTGTTATTGATACAGCCGGCAAATATGGTGCAGGTCTGGCTCTGGAAATTATTGGCAAGGGCTTGTCAGATCTAAATATTGACAAAAACGATATAATAATCAGCAATAAACTTGGCTGGCTCAGAACTGATCTGAAAGGACCAGAACCCACTTTTGAGCCTGGAGTATGGGCAGATTTAAAGCATGATGCAGTTCAGAGGATAAACTACAAGGGAATTATTGAGTGCTACGAACAGGGCTTGGAGCTTTTAGGAGGAAAGTACAAAACAGATATTGTGTCCGTTCATGATCCCGATGAATATCTGTCTGCATCCACTTCTCCCTCGAACAGAGACAAAAGGCTAGATGATATTATCCAGGCATATACTGCATTAACAGAGCTGAAGAACAAGGGTGAGGTAAAAGCAGTTGGTGTGGGTGCAAAGGATTGGAAAGTGATAAAGGAGCTAACACAGAAGATCAAAATGGACTGGGTAATGATATCAGTGAGCTTCACTATCATGAACCAACCTGAGGAGCTTAGCCAAATGATTGAAGAACTAAGTTCACAGGGAACGGGAGTCATAAATTCGGCAGTTTTCCACAGTGGCTTCCTTACAGGTGGTGACTTCTTTGATTACAGAAAAGTTAATCCTGATAATAAGGCCGACCAACACTTATTTGAGTGGAGAGACAGATTTTATAATATTTGTGATGAATTCTCCGTTAAACCCTTTGAAGCATGTGTGGCATTTGCCATGAGCCCTCCTGGAGTAATCAGCATTGCCATGAACACCAGTAAACCTTCTCGGATAAAGGACAATGCCTTATCAGTGCTTGCAAATGTTCCAAATGAATTCTGGAGTAGAATGAAATCCCAGGGCTTAATAAATCCTCAATACCCCCACTTAAACCCTTAACCTTTATTCCTCCCTCCGCTAATTTTCACCTTCTGCCTCTAATTAGAGGTTCCTAATCGAGGCACCAAAAGCGTCCAGGCCAATGGATTGACAGACGGCATTTTTATTTTTCTCTTTCATTATATCCAGACTCCAAACACGTATATCATCAGCCAATCCCCAATACTTTTCAAATTGTACTTTGTATAGCTTGTCGTTCTCCTCGCTGGTAAATTCGGGTGGAAACTGATTGTTTGAAATCTCTCGTGCTTCCCATATCGCCGAGGCCGTTTTCTTAATATTATCATTTATATCTATTCCCAGAACCTTCTGCTGCTCAGGGTCGCCCAGATATCTCATCATGATACCTCTACCGGCCAAATAGTCGCGGCCAAATTCAGGACCAAAACTCGAGTAACATGGAGCTTCTCTGATAAGGCCATCCTGTTCTCCGATCAGGGCTTTTTTGATACCCTGCCCAAGAAGGTGGAGAGCTTTTCGAATACTGTCTTCATAAAGTCCGGCATCAAAAGATTCATCAGGATACATTTTGGAAAGCCAGGGAGCAAGATCGTTTTTAAAGCTTAACATATCTGTTAGAGCTGCAACCAACATTCCCTGATCGCCTGTCCATACCCAGCCCTTCGCCCATGTTGGATGGACTATCTCGGTATATCCTGATCCCTCGATTAGAGCCATAGGTCTTTCCTGCACCAGAGCTCCACCCGTCTTTATTTCCTTCAGATACTCATATTCTGGTAACTGA
>CAYUNU010000407.1:0-3854 GCA_964446195.1 uncultured Porphyromonadaceae bacterium
GTCAAAAAAACGGTTTCGATTCTGGCAAAACGGTATTGATCCACCTTCAAAAAAAAAGTTTAAGCTACTTCATTATTCCAGAGGTATTCAGAATAGATTATGTCGATTAATTGATGGCTCAATAATTGGCGGTGATCAGGCCTCTTTAATAAAAGCCATGCTTCTGGGGCAGAAAGAGGATTTGCCTCCTGATGTTGAAGAGGTATTTAGAAATACAGGTATTTCACATCTTTTAGCAGTTTCGGGTTTGCATGTTGGTCTGGTTTATCTTGTTATCATCCGCTTGTTTTTCTTCCTGAAAGGTTGTAAAGCAAAGATACTAATTGAGATATTAGCCGTTTTTGCGGTATGGTTCTATTCATTTATGACAGGCTTTGGGCCGTCTGTGCAAAGAGCTGCCGGAATGATAAGCCTTTTTGCTCTTAGTCGTTTGCTAGGACGAAAAGTGCAGCCTATGCAGATCCTGGTATTGGCGTTTTTGATCCAGTCGGCAATAAACCCATTTTCAATATTCAGGTTTGGATTTCAGCTCTCCTATCTTGCTGTTGCTGGGATTTTTGTTGTTTATCGTCCATGGACAGGCTTGCTCAAGTCCTCTAAATATCTGATAAAAAAAGTATGGGATTTTGCAGGGATAAGTATTGCTGCTCAAACGTTTACTCTTCCATTTATCCTGATTTACTTCCATGAATTTCCTGTGTATTTTTTGCTTGGGAACCTTCTTCTCGTGCCATTGGGCTTAGTAGTTTTCTACCTGGGGATTATATATATCCTGATGTTAACATCAGGAATATCTATAAACATGCTTGCTCTGGTATTGGAAAAGATTATAAGCATAATGTTTGGTATGGGTGAAGTGATCTCGGGCTTACCTGTCTCAATGATAAATTTTGATTCATTTTCTATTCTACATTTGGCCCTTTATTTTTTGATAATATCCATTCTGTTTAAAGCGAAAAGAATAAGTTTATATAAAAGGCTTGTTTATATTGTGAGTTGTACAATTGGCTTAAGGCTAATAGGCTTAATTTTAGTTATTTAAGGAAGAAGGTGTTAAAAACTACCAGTATTTGCAACAACCTATTCCTGAGGGTTGTATTTTTGTACAAATTTCTCAGAATGAAAATTATAATAGCTGGAGCTGGGGAGGTGGGAACGCACCTGGCGAAAATGCTCAGTATGGAGAGCCACAATATAGTTGTTATTGACACCAATAATGAGAGGCTTCTCAACCTTGAATCACATCTCGAGGTTATAACTATAAATGGGTCATCCACATCTATTGAAGCTCTGAAAGACGCGGGTGCTACTAAGGCCGACTTGCTTATATCTGTTACGCCTACTCAGGAGACCAATATTATTGGATCCATTCTGGGAAAGAAACTGGGAGCCAAGCAGACTATTGCAAGAATAGATAGTCCAGAGTACTTACATTCAGGTAATCTCGATATTTTCAGGGATATGGGTGTAGACTCCTTGATCTACCCTGAGCAATTAGCTGCCAGAGAAGTGGTTGGGCTTTTAAGCCAGGTTGGCACAACTGAGTTGGTTAATTTCTCAGGTGGAAATCTGTCTATGATAGTAGTCCGACTTGATGAAAATGCGCCTATTATTGATAAAACAATGATGGAAGCGGCAAGAGCGAGTGCAGATCTTGATTACAGGGCAGTTGCAATAACCCGCAATGGGAATACTATTATTCCAAGAGGCAATGATCGGTTTAAGTTGAATGACGTGGTTTATGTGATAACTAATCAGTCTGGCATAAAAGAGCTGATGAAGTTTTCAGGTAAAGAGGATTTTCAGGTCAGGAATATTATGATACTGGGTGGAAGCAGGATAGGTGCCAGGATTGCTATGCAATTGGAAAACAAGGCAAATATCAAGCTTATTGAGATTGATAGGGATAAGAGTTTCAAGCTAGCAGATGAACTTACCAACACAATGGTGATAAGAGGTGATGGTAGTGATCTTGATCTGTTGATTGAAGAGGGGATAAAGGAGATGGATGCTTTTATAGCTGTTACTGGAAACTCTGAGACTAATATCATGACTTGCCTACAGGCTAAGAAGCTGGGTGTCAGGAAGACTATCGCTGAGGTTGAGAATGTTGAATATATTCGTCTTGCCGAAAATATCGGGATAGACTCCATGATCAATAAGAAGTTCATTGCAGCTAGTCATATCTATGGGTTTACAATGGATAAGTTTGTGTCATCAGTCAAATACTTAACAGGAACTGATGCGGAGGTTCTGGAGTTAATTGCGCAGGAGGGCTCCAAGATAACAGAGGCACCATTAAAAGACATTGACTTTCCGATGCAAGCATTAGTAGGGGGTGTGATCAGAGGGAAATCAGGAATTATTGCCAGAGGCAAAACTCAGATTTTGCCAAGAGATAAAGTAATTGTTTTCACTTTACCTGAAGCTATTTCTAAGGTAGAGAAATTATTCAGATAGTATGTTTAACTCAAGGGTTGTTACATATATTCTCGGAAGATTGATAATGATTGAGGCTTTTTTCATGGCCTTATCTATTCCCGTTTCATTGATTTACAAAGAGGATGACACACTTGTTTTACTGCTGTCCAGTTTGATTACACTGGGAGGCTCGGGTTTTTTGATTCTTCTTTCCAGAAAGCCTGAACGTTCTTTTGGTAAACGTGAGGGTTTTCTTGTTGTATCTCTAAGCTGGGTTGTTTTTAGTTTGTTTGGATCCTTACCATTTATTTTGACTGGAGCGATACCAAACTTTACTAATGCTTTTTTCGAGACCATGTCTGGTTTTACAACCACAGGAGCCTCGGTCCTGAATAATATTGAATCGCTATCGCATGGTATACTTTTCTGGAGGAGTATGACTCAATGGCTTGGGGGGATGGGGATTATCGTGTTATCTCTGGCAATACTACCAGTTTTGGGAATAGGAGGAATTCAACTTTTTGTGGCTGAAGTCCCCGGACCAACAAAGGATAAATTACATCCCAGGATAAAGGAAACGGCTAAGCGGTTATGGGCTATTTATGTGCTTTTAACCGGGACGGAGCTCATATTGTTATTTTTGGGTGGGATGGATATCTTTGATTCGGTTTGTCATTCTCTTACCACAATGGCAACAGGAGGTTATTCTACAAAACAAGCGAGTATTGCAGCTTGGGATAGCCCTTATATTCACTATGTGATCACAATATTCATGTTTCTTGCCGGCACGAATTTCACCATGGTATATTTTGCGCTAAAGGGTAAAACAAAAAAACTATGGAGAAATGAGGAGTTCCGAACCTATACATTCTTTTTATTGGGTTTTACAGCTTTCTTTACTTTGTTCCTAACTTTTACCAGGCAGGGTGCTTTTGAGGTGAATTTTCGGGAGTCGTTTTTTCAGGTAGTATCCATAATGACAACAACAGGATTTGCTACTGTTGATTATCTTCAGTGGGCACCTATATTGGTCGTTTTGTTATTTATGCTGATGTTTTTTGGCGGTTCAGCTGGTTCAACCGGAGGTGCAATAAAAATTATTAGGGTGTGGCTAATTATCAAAAACTCTTATTTGGAGCTAAAAAGAATTATTCACCCAAATGCTGTTATACCTATCAGGTACAATAATAGGGCTGTACCTGAGAAGATTACCTCTAATATATTGAACTTTGTAACTCTATATATGATGGTTTTTATTGTTGGGGTTATAGTTATGTCGATAATTGGCCTTGATATTGAATCAGCTATGGGATCTGTGGCAGCTACTCTTGGCAATATTGGTCCAGGAATTGGATCAGTAGGGCCAGTAGAAAATTTTGCCCATATTCCTGATTTTGGCAAATGGTTTTTAAGCTTGTTAATGTTGATGGGGA
>CAYUNU010000408.1:0-3850 GCA_964446195.1 uncultured Porphyromonadaceae bacterium
CCAGAAAAGCCATAAGACCACCCATTTGTTCCTGACTTTTAGAGGAAGTCTTACGAAGGTTTTTACCGATGGTGCCAATCAGTAATGCGCTGAGCGGCAGTAATATCAGTACAAAAAGAGTAAGGACAGGACTTATCAGGAACAGTCCGATCAAGAAAATAATGATATTTATTGGATCTCTAAAGAACTTTTCCAGTGAAGCCATTATTGACCATTCAATCTCTTGAACATCCTGGGTAACGCGAGCCATTACATCGCCCTTTTTTTCCTCAGTAAAGAATCCCAGGGGCAGGTTAAGGATCTTCTTAAAGACCTTGTTTCTTATATCCATAACCACTCCATTGCGAATGGGAGCCATGAAGAAATTGGCCAGATATATATTAGCTGTTTTTAGGAAAAACATTGTTACTACCAGCAGACTGATTGCAAATAGTGCAGCCTGGCCACTTCTCTCTGCTATCAATCGACCAATCTGGTAATTGAAATTATGCTCCAGAGCAGCTTTCGTCCATTCCCACTGGACGGGGTCGCTTACAATTTCCTGGGTTCCGAAAAGAACAGCCAGGAATGGTCCGATCAGTATCATTGATAGCAGGGAGAAGATTACCCCAAAGAGGTTAAAACCAATATTTAGGAAGGCATACCCTTTATATGGTTTAATATAGTCTCTTACAATTTTAAGAAAGGCTTTCATATCCCGGTTTACTCAAATACAACGGAGGAAAGGAGTTTATATTTTCAGGTTCATTATCCCGGTGTAATTAGAGGGGGTAATTAGTCTCAGCTCTTCCTTTATCTCCTTAGAAACATCGAGTGTGTCAATAAAATCTGAGATCACTTCTGCATTTATCTTTTCATTTGTTCGAGTCAATTCTTTGAGCTTCTCATAGGGGTTAGGATAGCTTTCCCTGCGCAGAATTGTTTGGATTGCCTCAGCCACAACAGTCCAGTTATTCTCCAGGTCGGCTTTTATTGCATTCTCATTAAGCACCAGTTTATCTAAACCCTTTATCAATGACTTCACGGCAATCAAGCTATGGCCTATCGGCACACCGATATTTCTCAAGACAGTAGAGTCGGTCAGATCACGCTGTAGTCGGGATACTGGCAGTTTGTTGCTGAGATGGTCGAAAATAGCATTTGCTAAACCAAGGTTCCCTTCTGCATTTTCAAAATCAATAGGGTTAACCTTATGTGGCATTGCTGAGCTACCCACTTCACCCTTTTTGATCTTTTGCTTAAAGTAATTCATTGAAATGTAGGTCCATATATCTCGACAGAGGTCAATCAGGATAACATTTATTCTTCTTAAATTATCAAACAGGCTTGCAAGATCATCGTAATGTTCTATCTGGGTGGTTATCTGAGACCGGCTCAGTTCCAAACTGTTATTAACAAAGTTGTTCCCAAATTCAACCCAGTCTATATCGGGATATGCCACATTATGCGCATTAAAATTACCCGTAGCTCCACCAAATTTTGCCGGATATCGGAGTTGGAATAGTGAGTTAAGTTGAGTGTCAATTCGTTCTGTGAATACTGTTAGTTCTTTTCCCAAGCGGGTAGGTGATGCTGGTTGGCCATGTGTTTTGGCCAACATTGGTATAGCTTCCCAGTCGACAGCTTTCTGCTTGAGTAAGTCCAGCATTTTTATTGTTTCCGGGATAAAGGTGTCTTTCAGTCCCTCCTTGAGTGATAGGGGAGTAGCGGTATTGTTAATATCCTGAGATGTGAGACCGAAGTGTATAAATTCCTTGAAAGCTGATAATTGCAGGGCATCAAATTTTTCCTTTATGAAATATTCCACTGCTTTAACGTCATGGTTAGTAACAGATTCTATCTCTTTTATTCGTTCAGCATCAGAATTATCAAAATTTGTATATATTTTTCTGAGGGCAGCAAAGAGATTAGCTGGGAACTCTTTTAATTGAGGCAGAGGTATTTGACAAAGTGCAATGAAATATTCAAGCTCAACCAGTACTCTGTATTTTATCAGGGCATGTTCTGAGAAATATGCTGCCAGATCAGAAGTTTTTGATCTGTAACGTCCATCGAGGGGTGAAACTGCCGTTAGTTCATTTAATTTCATAGCTTATCAATGTTTTGCGAAAAGTGCAAAGTTACTAAAAACTGGGCATTAAGAATTAGTAGTTTACTCATTCAAAAAGCTAACTTTGATGTATGAGTTTAAATAATGTAAGAGTTTCGGTTGTAAAATATCTAAACTCTATTCCTTTTGTATACGGGCTGGAAAAATCAGCCGCTAAGGTAGATCTTGATCTGCATTTTGATACTCCGGCTGAATGTGCCCGGAAATTGAAAGAGGGTGAGGTTGATATAGGTCTCATACCTGTTTCTGAAATTAGCTCAATAAAGGGTGGAAGGATAATCGGGGATTATTGTATTGGGGCTGATGGGCCTGTTTACAGTGTGTGTTTGGTGGGTGAGAGGCCAATAAATGAGTTGGGAAGAATATATATGGATCCTCATTCACGGACTTCGGTAAACCTGGCGCAAATTCTGGCAAGGGAATTTTGGAAGAAGGAATTTACATGGCTTAAGACAGATGATGGTTTTGAGAAGAATCTGATCAAAGGGGCAGACGGAGGAGTTGTGATTGGCGACAAGGTGTTTGGCATAGCGGGCAGGTATCCTTACCAGTATGATCTTGCTGATAAATGGAAAGAGATGACTGGTTTGCCTGTAGTTTTTGCGGCCTGGGTAGCTAACAAACCTTTGGATGCAGAATGGCTTAAGGCGTTCAACAATGCTCTGAAGCTTGGTGTAGGTTCTATTCCTGATGTATTAGCCGAATTCCCTTATCAGGATAAATTACACAATGTTGATTTGTATGATTATCTCACCAATAAGATCTCCTATGCATTTGATAAAGAAAAAAGAGCCGGAATGGCTCTTTTTCTAAACAAAATTATATGATACAGAATAGTTTTATACTGTTCCGGTCATGATAAATAAAGGCTGGAAATCAAAAGCGTTATATTTTGGCCTTAATCTATCTGTATTGTAATGTTTGTTTACCTCAACGAATTTTTTCGAAGCGGTTACAACATCAATGGGAGCATTGTCATAACGACCATTCTTTAGAATGACCAATCTGCCATGTATTCCTTTAAGGATAAGGTCGAGGGCTAAGTTGCCAAAGGCCATTGGTACAATTGAATCAATTGCATCTGGATCTCCACCTCTTACCAGGTATCCCAGGTTCTGATGGATGATATTAATTCTCTTACCATTATTGTATTTTGGGGTCAATGCTTTAATATGATTGCCAACTGTTAGGCCAATTCCACCAAGTTTGGCATGACCAAACATATCTTTTTCAGCGTCGAGAAGACTCATGTCTTCGATACCTTCATATGTAGCACCCTCTGATACAAGGGCAATAGCATATTTACTAGGGTTGTTTATGCGGTCGGATACTAATAGTTCGGTTAATCTCTCGATATTAAATTTGTGCTCAGGTATCACACAGCGATGAGCTGCGCCAGCCATTGTTGGAAGCATAGCAGTAAAACCTGCGTAGCGACCAAACACCTCGATTATAAGAAGTCTTTCATGCGATCCTGCACTTGTTCTTAGCGCATTAACCATTGATATAGTACGAGTTACGCAAGTAGAGAATCCGATACAATAGTCGGTGCCAGGTACATCATTATCCATTGTTTTAGGAATAGCTACCACTTTAACACCTTCGCTGTACAGGCGTACTCCATAACTTAATGTGTCGTCACCACCAATAGGAATTAAATAGTCAACACCCAGCCATTCGAGGTTCTTTATGACTTCGGGAGGGAGATCATTAAATTCCTTGTCATAATTGTCCTGTAGG
>CAYUNU010000409.1:0-3843 GCA_964446195.1 uncultured Porphyromonadaceae bacterium
ATATGGTATCATATTTTTAAAATAAGAAATGCAAAGTTATTCTTTTTAAAAAAAACTGTAATACTTTTTCCATAATCCCTATCAAACTGCATCTATATATTAAAATGGACTGAAATTCAATTTTATTATTAACCATAAATTATTTGAAAAATGAAAACAAAATTATTTACAAAAGCGAGAATTATTGTCGCAACACTTGTACTTTTATCAATCGGTTTGGTCACAGGTATTGCCGAAACAGTTTCCCCGACAGGAGGGTGCCCCGAAGCAACGGGAGGTTTTGCAAGTAAAGGTATCAGGGCAAGAAGGGCTTGTGTTGAAACAGTATCAATTGCGGGTTATTGGTGGTACATAAAAGGAGAAGTCAAATGGGTTGGAACTATATTTGCCAGTATGGGAGGTGAGTTTCAAAAAGATGTTAGAAAAATACAAGTCACCGGCCAAGAATATACCTGTACGGGTTATGATAAGGTATGCTGGGTTTGTAATTGTTATTATACTTCCAGCCCGTCTACTACTATAGACTTTTAGCAAAACAAAAAGTATCCATTATAACTAAACAATGCATTAACCCCTTCAACAAAGATGAAATTCACAGCCATAACAATAATCCTGATAATATCATTTTCCTCTTGTCAGCACCAGGAAAGCATCCTAAATGATCAAATTATTGAAGTAAACTATACTTCGGATAAAAAGATGCCGGTAATTTTTGACTCCATTATGTCGGAATTGTCAATTATGAAACTGGAAACACCAGAGGGAATATATCTAGGTTCAGTTGATAAGCTACTTTTTTCTCGGAACAGAATTTTTATTTCGGATGTAAGAGCAATGAATTCTGTATTTATTTTCGATCAATTTGGTGTTTATATCAATCACATTGAGGGAGGTTACAAAGGCCCGGGAGAGTTTATTCGCCCCCAATCAATAACAACAGATTTTGATAGTGATGAACTATATGTGTTTGATGACAAATTGCAGAAGGTAATTAGGTATAATCCTGACGGACTATTTATCTCAGAACAAAAGTTCAAGTTCACCGCAAATGACTTTACTAAAGTTGGAGAAGAAACCTTTGCCTTCAATGCAGGTTTCCCTCAATCGGAAAACAAAATAAATTCATTTGATTTATTATTTATTTCTGAAAAGGGTAAATTGGATGCAAAATACATACCTCTTCGAAAATGGAGGATAGGATCCATTTTCAATAAGGATAATGCATTTACTGAATATATGGATACCATTTGGTATTGCCCGGTTTACAACGACACCATATACCAAATCACTGAAAATGGTCCAATTCCAACTTACCATATCAACATGGGTAAGAAATTTATAGACGATGAATTGGCCAAAAAGATTAATATTGATGATCCCAACTCAGAATACCAACATGCAATAAACATATTTCACAAAGCTGGATCAACTCTTTACTTTGGCTTTACGATCAGAGACCCTGAAACTGGAAGGAATGTAATAAAACATGTTTTTTTCGACACAAACAGTAAAAATTCCAAATCAGGACAATATCTGTCGGGAATATCAATATCAAGTGGACTATTTAACGGCCCAATTGCCTCTACCGGAGAATATTTTGTTGCTGCGGAAGATGCAATTAATGTTAAGCAAGGCTTGGAAATTGCATTGAGTGCAGGAAAAGAAATACCCGAAGAAAGGTTGGAGCTCTTGGTAAAACTATCAGAGTATGACAATCCCTATCTAATATTCTACAAAGTAGCTCCTTTCTAAAATCAGGTCACAATAACATGGTAGGGGCTTAGTTCAGGTCCCTACCATTTTGTTGTACCTCTTTTCTTCTTCACAATCATCAAAACAGGATTATCATATTCATCCAGACTGGAAGCCATAGCCCGAAGTCCTTTATTTGCCTCAGGATCTAGCACATCAGAGTTTTCAAATTGTCCGTTTTGATACATATTATGAAAATCAAATGCCGAGATTGCATTAATCCACACATCTCCCTCGAATTTTTGAGTAGGAAAGAATCCGGGCCCGCCATCAATGTCATTAATGAAACCATTCATAGATGTATCAGCCATGGAAGCAAAAACAAGCTCTTGATTATAAGGATTAAGGATACCCAGATAATCTTTTTGATCCCAGGAGAATTTAATTCCCCACATATCGTCAATAGGTGTCAAAACATAGTTAAGAATATGATTGTCAACAGCTTTAACAAAACTCTTGGAATCATTTACATCCAGCATTTCTTTTTTCAACCTTATGCTCCCAAAATCCAGATAAACTTTTGGTGAAAGATGATCCTTATTTATTGCATAAATAGTATCACACAGCTCAATTTGAGCCACTATTTCATTATCCCAATTCCACACCTGTGTACCTACCGAATAGCCATATCTTGAGGTAACTTTTTGCTTCCAACTAATATCTCCTGATAGCTTAAAATTCCTGTCGGTAAAGAATGCCTTATATGATAAAGAGTCCCTATCCGTTTGGCTAAAATTAAAAAACATAAAATCACCATTATTAGATTTGTGATACAGCATGGCTCTATAAGGAAATTCAATAGTGGAAAGATACTCTCCATCCCAGGTATATCTCACGAATTCCTTATTCTTGTTTAATATATATACATCTCCTTTAGCCTCATCAAGGTGGAATTGATAACAATTAATAAACTCTCCCGGGCCATTTCCAATGACGCCAATTTTTCGCACAAACTTTCCCTTACGATCAAAAACAAATAGAGGTTTTTTCCCATCAGCTATGAAAAAATATTCTTCAGTAGCGACTATGTTATACCCTTTAGAAAGAAGACATTCCGGAGTGGTTTCCAGTGGTATATACACAACATCATCAGCAATATCAGACAATTTGATGTCCATCGTATTCTTCATATTGCCAAATACATCAACAACCAAAACCACACCTTGTTCTTTATTATTGCATCCTGCCAATATCATAAAAAGCAAAAGGTATCTAAGAGCAAATTGGAAATTATTGATTTTGTCCAT
This sequence comes from uncultured Porphyromonadaceae bacterium, assembly GCA_964446195.1. Classification (GTDB taxonomy): domain Bacteria; phylum Bacteroidota; class Bacteroidia; order Bacteroidales; family UBA12481; genus JAUVKA01. The sequence goes on from CAYUNU010000409.1 coordinate 3,000, forward strand.
GTTGATTCTACCTCCTTTCCCCATAAATCACCCAATAAGCCAATGGAATAAAATATAAACTAACGAAGGTTCCGATAGTCATTCCACCAATTACTGCAATTGCCAAAGGCTTCTGAAGTTCTGCTCCCAGCCCCCTGAAGAAGAGGAAGGGAGTTAGGGCAAGGATGGTTGTCAGACTAGTCATCAAAATCGGCTTCAACCTTCTTCGTCCCCCAATCCTAATGGCATCCAAAACATTTGCACCACCCCATCTTGCCCTATTGATTGTATCAATCTTCAATATTGAGTCGTTTATTATTATCCCACTCATGACAATAATACCAATTGCCGACATGATATTAAGTGATTCCCCAAAGAGATAAAGCAGAAAAAAGGCGCCTGCAATATCAATTGGCAGTTCCAACAATACTATCAAGGGTTGGAGAAAGGACTCGAACTGAGCGGCCAGAATAAAATATAGCAACATAATGGATATTAGTAGTACAAGCCCCATTTCCCTCATCAAGTCCTTCTGAGAGAAAAAAGTACCTTGAAAAACAGCCTCGAGCTGGCCATCGTCTCTTACCCTCTTCTTTATTTTATCTATCACTGATTGATGATTGTCATCCAAATTTCTCACAACCATAGGTACATACTCGCCCTCTTTGCCAGCCCTGATGCTTTTATAGTTTTGCTCCTTCGACATCTTTATAAGCGAGGATAGAGGCATCTCTTCCCCCTGCCTATTCTTGATAAGGGTTTCCTGAGCAATACTCAAAACAGTTCTTTGATTCTCACCTATCATAATAGGTATAAACCTTTGGTAGGTTTTTAACTCCCCTATCTGCCTCTGATTAAAAGCTGA
>CAYUNU010000410.1:0-3836 GCA_964446195.1 uncultured Porphyromonadaceae bacterium
CAGCACTAGGTTTCATCGATAAATTCGCCGAAAAACAACACATAAAGAGTCTGAATATCATTATTAATGATGTTGTTGTACCGAAGTATTATGGGTATAAATATGGGTATGGGTATGGGTATGGATACGGAAAAGGCTACGGGTCTGGGTACTATGTCGAAGAATGATGTAAGGACGGGGCCTTGTGCCCGTCCGTGTCCGAAACGGTAAAATGTAGATTGGTAGATTGGGTAAAAAATTATGGTTTCAAATATTTCAGCATTTTTCCGCCTCCCTATAAAAGACAAATGCCTTTTGTTTGAGGCGGTTGTGTTTTTGTTTGCTGCCAAAATTCTTTTAAGCATCCTTCCATTTAAAACCTGCGTGAAGACAATAAAAAAGATTGATTCCGATCTGGAGATTGATCAGGAAAAATTAATAAGAATTAAGCTGGCTTTAGCCAGAGCTAATCGGCTGGCTTTTTGGCGGAATGTTTGTTTGGTGCAGTCTTTTGCGGGGCGGTGGATGTTGGAGCGGCGGGGGATTGGGTCGGAGTTGGTTATTGGGCTTAGAGTTGATGAGAAGGTGGGTTTTGGGGCTCATGCCTGGTTGAAAGTGGGGGAGATGGAGATTACTCATGATGGGGGTGAGTATCATGAGTTGCATGTTTTGTAAATTAGGGCTGTGAAGGATAAGTTTTTCATATTATCAAGTTTTCGTTTTCTGCTGAATTATCAGCCTTGGAAATTGCTTGTCTTGTCGATTCTCACTCTTTTCCTCGGTGTTTTTCAGGGTTTCTCCATTGTGATGCTGATTCCCTTCCTCGAGCTACTGGAAATAGGTGCCTCAAGCCCTAATCGTCTGGTTAAGATTTTCGATGCATTTATTGATCGTACAGGTATTGAACTCAGTCTGGAAGTGGTATTATTGGCATATGTTCTACTGCTCCTAATGATTGCTCTTATCAGCTATTGGAAGTCGGTTTACCAGGCAAAATATCAGGAGTACTTTTCATCCCGGGTGAGGAAAAGAATATTCCGCAAAATTATTCTCGGTGACTGGGCCTTGTTGAACAGCAAGAGCAAGCACAATCACTTGCAGGTGCTCACCGAGGAGGTTCCCAAGCTTAATTCCTACTATTATTTCTATCTGGAGATGCTGGCGCGTATAATAATTGCCGGTGCACATATCTTCTTTGCTTTTATGGTATCGGTGAAATTTACCGCCGTGGTGCTGCTTTTTGGTTTAATAGTTTTCATCTTCATGAGGGGCTTTCTCAGTAAGGCATTTAGTCTGGGCGACAAGCAGGTATCGACTGTAACGCGCCTGATAAAATATATTGATGATTTCTGGCAGACAGTGAAGATAGCCAAAGTACATAATACGGAATCCTTTTATTATGAGAAATTCAATGATGCCAACAAGGATCTGTTAACGCTGCAATATAAGCTGGCTAAGAATTATTCCCTGCCTCAGCTGATCTATAAAGTTGCGGCGATCTTCGTTCTTGTGGCAGTTGTTTACCTGGGCTATAGAATCGACCGAATGCCACTCACATCCTTCTTCATTCTGATAGCTCTTTTTGGTCGTATCCTACCCTCTTTCATCAGTGTGAACAGTTACCTCAACCAGATCTTCTCATACATCCCGGCTGTTCGTCTGGTTTTGAGTATTGATGAACAGTTTAGTGATCGTGATTTCCCTTCAAAATCGACAGGAAAGGAGATGTTGCTTGAAGATAAAATCAGGATAAAAGATGTTTATTTTAAGTATCCCGACGGGGAGGAATTGTTGGAGAATTTCTCGGCAGTAATACCTGCGAGAAAGCTAAGCTGTATAATTGGCGAATCCGGTATTGGCAAGACGACGCTCATCGACCTGATAGCTGGTTTGCAGGTTCCCAATAGCGGTAGCATCAGTGTGGATGATAAGAAGCTTAGCAAGAAGAATCTTCCTCATTGGAAAAGCAGTATAGGCTATCTCCCGCAGGATGCCTTTTTTATCGATGGTACGATACGCGAAAACCTTGTGTGGGACCGGCAGGATCCTATCTCTGACGAGGAGATCTGGGCTGTATTAGAAAAGGTAAACATCAAGAACATTGTTGCTTGTCAGAAAGACGGTCTTGACACACATATTACTAATTATCAATACTGTTTCTCAGGTGGTGAGAGGCAGCGTATGGCTCTGGCCCGTGTGCTCCTCCGCAAGCCTCAGATACTGATCCTTGATGAGGCCACCTCCTCGCTCGATCCGGAGAATGAGAGGCATATTATGGAGTTGCTGGTGGGCTTGAAGGCGAGTGCTACTATTTTGCTTGTTACGCACCGGGAGTAGGTATTGCCTTATTGTGAGCAAATTGTTGAGCTTTCCCCTCCTGTGAAAAGGTAAAAGATAAAAGCCGGCCTTGGCGGGCGCCAATGAACCGGCTTTAAGGATGAAGAAGAACCACACTTCTCTAAGGCTTGAGGCTTGAGGCTTGAGGCTTAAGTAAAAAAACTTACGATCTCATGCGTAAGAGATTTGAGTTGTTGTTTAGTATTCTGGTGGAGTGGTAGGCTTCTGCTACTATTTCCATTATCTCTTCTATCTCTTTGAAAAGCTCGATGTAGGCATTTACCTGCTTTTCATTATTATCACAATATTCTTTTTCCAGTTCGTTAAGCTTCTTGCGCAAAACCGGGCTCTCTTCGATGATCTGCCAAATAAATTCACAACGCTCTTCCATGGGTCTAGTATTGGGGTTACATATATATAGATGCAGATTTTGAAGAGAATGGAAAAAAATGGTGAAGTTTTTTTTCTTCCTTCCGAAAAAGCTTACCTGTGCCACGAGGTTCCCGCCTTCGCGGGAATGACGCTTTCATTTGAGTTACACTGGTGTTGGGAAGCCCTAACCGTCATTCCCGCGAAGGCGGGGACCTTATGGCACAACACCGAAATTAAGTATATTTGCACGGATGTTAATATGTACCGTACCATGAAAAAAACAACACTGTCAACAATATCTTTCCTACTCCTAACTCTCACTCTCAATGCCCAAACTTTCAACCTCGACTGGATCGACACCGACGCTGCCTCCAAGTCCCGTCATCTAGAAGCTCGACGAAAGGCCATGACGACAGAGGTTGGCAACACCTACGATCTTACTTTCCATCGTCTGCTGTTTCGTGTGGATCCGGCGGAGAGGTATATTACGGGGTCGGTGACTTCTTATTTCCGTCACCTCAGTGAGCCGCCTCATACTATCACTTTTGATATGCATGATAGTCTGCACCTTAATGCTATACGTTATCATGGTGAGCTGATTGAGGGGACACATGAGAATAATGTGCTGTCGATCACTCTGCCTGAGGCTTTTGCTTTTGGGGAGATGGACTCTATCATGGTTGATTATGAGGGTGTTCCTTATGATGACACTACGGGTTTTGGCTCTTTCTTCACCGATGTGCATGGGCCCGATAGTGTGCCTGTTCTCTATACACTCTCCGAGCCCTATGGATCACCTTACTGGTGGCCTTGTAAGCATAACCTGAACGATAAGATCGATTCCGTGCACCTGGTGGTTACCACTCCACCGGAGTACAGGACGGCTTCTATCGGCTTGATGACTGAATGTTTGGAGTGCGAGGATAAGAGGGTGACGCAGTGGATGCACAAGCATCCCATACCGGCCTACCTGGTGGCTATCGCTGTTACTAATTATGATGATTACTCGGATTACGTGCCTCTGGATAGTGGTGATTCGATAGAGATACTGAACTACGTGTACCCCGAGGAGATGGAGAGTATCCGGACACAGGACTGGGCCGTCGATGGGCTGGCTGAGGCCGAGCACGACGACGGGGTGCGGCTGG
>CAYUNU010000411.1:0-3814 GCA_964446195.1 uncultured Porphyromonadaceae bacterium
GATAAACATTGCCAGAAAAGAAAATGGAATTCCAAATGAAACCCATAATGACAATCTCAAGTTTAAAAACAGCGAAAGTGCAATAATCACCAGTATGAGTCCAATTAACCCATTATTTGTAAGTATTTCAAGGCGACTATCAAGCATGTCGAGGAAAGCTCTGGATTCCACCATTTTGGCACCATTATCCTCTGAGTTAAACTCCTCCATATACTCTCTGGCAAAATCAGTTATCGCCTGTAAGTCCTCCTCGGGTAGTTTCTCAACTCGTAAGGATACAGATTGCTTTCCGTTTACCCAGGATTTATTGGTGGAATCAGCAAATTTCTTCTTAACATCCGCAACATCCCTTACCCTGATAAAGCCTCCATCATCTCTACCTAAAATAATTATATTCCCTATCTTATTAGGATCTGAACTCCTCGATCTTAACCGGATAAGCAGCTCCTCCTCATCAGATTTAATCTCACCACCCGAAACATCCTGATTATTGGACTGTATGGCTCGTATGATTTGCTCAAAAGTGATATTATACCTAAGTAATTGTTCTTCCCTGATTTCAACAGATATTTCTAGAGGTGGAAAACCAGAAATTGAAATCTGGCTCATTACACCTGAGTTATAAAAATCCTCTTCAATCCTCTGTGCATACTGCTTGAGCGACATTAAATCAACCTCTGTGCCCTCTTCAGGAACAATATCCAGATATAAAGCCCCGGCCCTTGATCTCTGTTTGGCAACAATGGGTCGTTCAGCAGCCGATGGCAGAGATGAAACTCCATCAACGGCATTCTTAACTTCAATCAGAACCTCGTCAATAGGATACTCACCCGTTGTTTCAATACTTATCCGTGCAGAATTTTCAGAGGAGGTTGATGTTATCTCCTTAATACCAATAAGCCCCCTAACAGCCTCTTCAATCCTTGATGTAACACCTTCCTCCATTTCCACAGGAGAAGCGCCAGGATAAAAAACTGACACCGTGATCATCCTGCTCTCCGTCTCGGGAAAGAAAGCTTTCTTCATCGAAAGAAAGCTAAAAGTACCGGCCAGGACTACAAAAATGATCAGTAGATTCGCATAAATCGGGTATTCAACAAATTTTTCAATAATCTTCCGCATTTTTCCTATCCCTTATTGTTGATTTTTCTTTTTCCCAGCCGTCTCACCCTCTTGCTCTACTTCCTGCTTTCCTGCCTTCTTGCCCTCTGGCCCTACTTGTCCTTTCCCAATCGGCTGATCCTTACCCAAAATGCTCACCGGTGTACCTTCCAACACATTGATCAAAGGCTGAGTAACAACCATCAAACCCTCTTTCACTCCATTATATATCAAGGTGCTCTCATTAGTTTTTATCACATTGATCTGTTTCTTCACCAATCGTCCTTCATCAACAATAAAGACCTCATTGCTATTGAAAACAGCAGTTCTTGGAATTTCCATCGCATTTTCAATGGACTGGCCAGGGAACTCAGCGAAAAGGTATTCACCTACCAGCACCTCTTGTCCTGATTTTGGGCTAAGCTGAACAAATATTCCCCTCGACTGGGTATTTTCATCAACCATCTGGGCCTTTCTTATCACCTTTCCAGTCCATTCCAGCCCAGTGCTTGCAGCTGTAACCTTAACCAGATCACCTATTTTTACCCAATCCGCATCAAAACGCTGAAGGGGTACTTCCATCTCTAGCTGGTCGGTTCTAATAGCATGTGCCACTCTACCTCCCATATTTGTATAACTGCCAATCTCCAGGTATACATCAGTTAAAGTTCCATCAAAAGAAGCATATACCGAATATCTTTTAAGCTGCAACTCATCTTTCTGGATACTGAAGTAATCAGATTGAACATTCCGACTGGCGAGAAAGACCTTTAGCTGACTGTCTTTAACATCAGGAAAATCTGGCAGATCTTTTTCAAAATCTATTGATGAGAAAAAATCCATGAAAACCTTTTCGTGCTGAGGATAATCTACTTTTATATCCGGTAAAAGATTTGCAAGAGTGTTTAGGAACTGACTTTTCTTCGACTGAAGGGCAAGCTTAGCCTCGTCGTTATAAACAGAAAACAACTTCTGTCCCTTTTTGAATCGCGCACCTCTCTTCAGCATAATGTCTCCCTTTAAAATTTTTCCTGATGCTTCCGCAATTATGTCAACCTCAGATATTGAGGACATTCTACCAGTTCCCGAAACCGGCGAATTAACTGCTCCGTAAACAACCGGCACTGCTTTCACAAATCGCTGTGCAACAACTGTTGGACGCATCTTTGGTTCCTCTTTCTGGGAAATTAGAAACTTCATAAGGCCATATGCCATTCCTACAATAAAGATCAATGCAACAACCATTACGATCCTTCTGTCAATTCTTCTCATTATATAAACTTCTTTAGGTATTCGCTAATAAAAATAGTTTGACAAAAGTACTCCAAAAAGGTTTAATTATTATGCGAAATCCAGAACCACAACCATACTTAGAGACACATCATTAAGTCTCTAAGTATTTCAACCATTTGGCGATGTTTACAGAACAGATCTGTGTGGCAGTGTGAAATAAAATGTAGAGCCCTTTCCCTCTTCGCTGTCAGCCCAAATCTTTCCTCCATGTTTTTCTACAAACTCCTTACATATAATCAACCCGAGACCTGTTCCTTTCTCTTGATTGGTACCACATGATGAGTAACTTTGATCGATTCTGAATAATTCATCAACCCGGTTTCTTGGTATACCAACACCATTATCCTCAACCGAAAAGATTATTTCTTTTTGCATTTCCTTTGTTGAAACAGTGATCTTACCATCTGGCATCGTGAATTTTATGGCATTGGAAATCAGGTTCCTCAATACTGCGCTAATCATAGCCTTATCTAAAACAACAAATAAATTATCTGGTAAAACATTTTGAATGGTAATTGATTTTTGTCTGGCAATATCATCGTATAATAGCGTAGCTTTAGATATTAAATCTACCATTTCGCAGTGTTCTGGATTGAATTCCATCCTGCCAGTTTGAGATCGCGACCATTCAATTAGATTTAAAAGCAAATCCAAACTAAGATTAGACGATTTTTGTATAACATCAGCATATTCCTGGATCTCGTCATAGTCTTTTTCTTTCACAGCCCTTACCAGGAGATCGCTAAAGCCAATAATAGAAGTAAATGGACTTCTCAAATCGTGTCCGATGATAGAGAAAAACTTGTCTTTGGTGGCGTTTAGTTCTACTAACATATCACGAGACTGCTTAAGCTCGACATGAGTACTTACTCTGGCAAGAAAGACATCCTTGTTGAATGGTTTTGTTATATAATCGACACCACCAGCTGCAAATCCGTCAACTAAATCTTTGCTTTGATCTTTCGCAGTTAGAAAAACAATAGGTATATCTTTAAGTTTTTCATTATACTTAATTCGTCGACATACTTCAAATCCATCTATTCCAGGCATCATTACATCAAGCAAAATTAAATCGAAAGAATTCTTTTCCAAGATTTTAATTGCACTTTCTCCATTAAGAGCAACTGCAATCTTGTATCCATTTTCTTTAAGAATGCTTCCGGCTAATTTTAGGTTTTCCTTATTGTCGTCAACAACCAGTATATGTGAACCACGAACCATAATAATACTATTACTTTAAAGAATCTTTTAGTTTATGTAAAATACCAGGGAAAATAGCCAACTGGCTTTGTATTCCTTCAGTGTTAATCATCTCAATATCATCCAGTAGTTGACTAGAATAATTAACTAAAAATTCAAATTCGAATTTGTCGGAAAATTGCTCTAGTTCATTGGCAAAGGCCTCAACCTCAAACAAGAT
>CAYUNU010000412.1:0-3812 GCA_964446195.1 uncultured Porphyromonadaceae bacterium
TTTTTCGCAAAGGTAGTTTAATATCCGGACAATCAGGTATTCAATAATTTATAGGTATTAAAAATAATTTAATCTGATTTTTTGTAGCTGAATTTTGCAATTTTCACCTAACATAAGATCCTGAAATGCTTATCTTAGATCCCTTCCAAAACACGTAAATCATGGATTTAATTCTTATTGCACTGGCCCCTGTATTTATCATCCTGTTCTACATTTATTTTCGCGATAAATATGAACACGAACCAGTAGGCTTGCTCATAAAAGCCTTATTAGCAGGTGGATTGATAACTATTCCTGTCGTGTTCATAGAGATGGGGCTCATGAAAGTTGGCGCAAATATAGCAAGCTCTTCCTCTAGAACTCTGTGGGCCGCCTTCGTCGTTGCAGGTGGAACTGAAGAACTGTTTAAATATCTTGTCCTTTGGATATTAATCTGGGCAAACCGTAATTTCAATGAAAAGTTCGATGGCATTGTTTACGCCGTCTTTATTTCACTGGGCTTCGCCATGGTTGAAAATGTGATGTACGTTATCGAAGGGGGAGCTTCTGTTGGATTGATGAGAGCCCTGACGGCAGTGCCTGCCCATGCCTTATTTGGAGTGGTGATGGGATATTATTTTGGCCTTGCCAAATTCCTTGAAGGAGAAAAACTTGCTTACCTCATCAGAGCAATTTTATGGCCTGTCATCCTTCATGGCTTCTACGACTACTGCCTTATGTCGCAAATACCTATTATGATGATTCTATTTGTTCCTTTTATAATTTATCTTTGGCTGTCCGGATTCAAAAAGATGAAGGTGATTTCCAACTCTTCAAGGTTCAGAACAAAATAGAATGTCCGATTTTAAACTTATATCTGATTTCGAACCTACCGGTGATCAGCCGGCGGCTATTAAACAACTGGTTGAGGGTCTTAAACAAGAAGTCCCATACCAAACTTTACTTGGTGTGACCGGATCAGGAAAAACCTTTACAGTTGCCAATGTAATAAAGGAACTGAATCGCCCTGCACTAATACTTAGTCATAATAAAACTCTGGCTGCTCAATTATATGGAGAATTTAAAACTTTCTTCCCCGATAATGCTGTTGAATACTTCGTTTCTTACTATGATTATTATCAGCCGGAAGCATATCTACCAGTAACAGATACTTATATCGAAAAAGATCTGTCGATAAATGATGAGATAGAGAAACTGCGCCTGCGAACTACCTCCTCTCTCCTTTCCGGAAGAAGAGACGTAATTGTAGTCTCATCTGTAAGCTGCCTGTATGGTATTGGAAATCCTGATGATTTCCATAGCAACACCATCCAAGTCAATAAAGGAGAAAAAATAGTCAGAAATAAATTTCTTAGAATGCTCGTCGATAGCCTATATTCTAGAAATGAAGTGGAGTTTACTCATGGCAAGTTTAGAGTTAAAGGTGATACTGTGGATATACATATGGCCTATGGAGATGTTGCATGTCGACTGATATTTTTCGGTGATGAGATTGAAGAACTTTATACCTTCAACCCCATCAGCGGTGACCAAATCGAGGATCTTGACCATATAACCATTTATCCGGCAAACATTTTTGTAACAACAAAGGAGCGAATCAAAACTGCTATCCACCAGATCCAAGATGATATGATGGATCAGATAGACTTCTTTAAAGAGATTGGCAAACCCCTGGAAGCCAAAAGACTGGAAGAGAGAGTGACGTTTGATCTTGAGATGATTAGGGAACTGGGGCATTGCTCCGGCATTGAAAATTATTCCAGGTATTTTGATGGCCGCGCTCCAGGAACTCGCCCCTTCTGCCTTTTGGACTATTTCCCAAAAGATTTTATTACCGTCGTTGATGAAAGTCATGTTACCCTACCCCAGATCAGAGCAATGTATGGTGGTGATAGATCCAGAAAACAAAACCTTGTGGAGTTTGGGTTCAGACTCCCGGCTGCTATGGATAACCGTCCACTCATGTTCCCCGAATGGGAAGAAGTGACCGGACAAACAATCTTCATGTCTGCAACACCTTCCGATTTTGAACTTGAAAAATCTGAAGGGATTGTTGCAGACCAGGTCATTCGTCCTACTGGCTTACTCGATCCCCCAATAGAAGTACGCCCAAGTGGTAATCAGATAGATAACCTCGTCGCTGAAATAAGAATAAGAACAGACAAGAAAGAAAGAGTACTTGTAACGACTCTAACAAAAAGAATGGCTGAGGAATTAAGCAAGTACCTGATCAAAATCAATATCTCTTGCAGATATATTCACTCTGATGTTGATACTATGGAGCGAATTGAAATAATGGAGGGCTTGAGATCAGGAATATTTGATGTACTTATTGGAGTCAACCTCCTGAGAGAAGGTTTAGATCTTCCAGAAGTATCATTGGTGGCTATTCTGGATGCAGACAAGGAAGGCTTCCTTCGGTCTGCAGTTGCCTTAACCCAAACATCAGGAAGAGCCGCCAGAAATCTGAAAGGATTGGTAATAATGTATGCCGACAGAATAACCAAAAGCATGCAGAAAACAATCGATGAAACAAATAGAAGACGAGAAAAACAGCTCAAATACAACCAGGAACATGGAATTACCCCGCAGCAAATTATTAAGGCCCAAAGCAATATAATGGGCGACCTACCCGGTCGGAAAAAACAAAAAGCCTACATCGAACCAACAACCCCTACTCTGGCTGCAGATCCAATTGTACAATACATGGGTGCTGATGCCCTTGAAAAATTAATACAAGAAACCCGTGCAGCAATGAAAAAAGCCGCTGCAAATCTCGACTTTATAGAAGCTGCAAGACTTAGAGATGAAATGTTTGAATTGGAAAAAAAACTGAAAAGCCTTTCCTAACCTAAGAAGGTTTTCAATAATTTACTCCTGGAAGTATGCCTTAAGCGTCTTATCGCTTTCTCCTTAATCTGACGAACCCTCTCACGAGTTAAACCAAACTTCTCGCCTATCTCCTCAAGTGTCATTTCCTGACAACCAATACCAAAAAACAATTTAATGATATCTCTTTCCCTTTCAGTAAGAGTACTCAAAGCTCGGTCAATCTCACGACTCAATGACTCATTTATAAGGGCCCGGTCGGCATTAGGTGAATCATCGTTGATCAAAACATCAAGCAATGAATTTGCCTCTCCTTCAACAAAAGGAGCATCTACAGAAATGTGACGACCAGATACCCTAAGAGTATCTGACACTTTTTCAGTTGGCAACTCCAAAACTTTGGCTAATTCTTCAGCAGATGGCTTTCGCTCATGCTCCTGCTCAAAACGAGACAAAGCCTTGTTTATCTTGTTTAATGAACCTACCTGATTAAGAGGTAAACGAACTATCCTTGACTGCTCAGCCAAAGCCTGTAAAATGGATTGACGAATCCACCAAACAGCATAGGAGATAAACTTAAATCCTCTGGTTTCATCAAATTTCTCAGCAGCTTTGATCAAACCTAAGTTACCCTCGTTGATAAGGTCAGGAAGGGTAAGCCCCTGGTTTTGATATTGCTTAGCAACGGAAACAACAAAACGCAAATTGGCTTTAGTCAACTTCTCCAAAGCAATCTGATCTCCCTTCTTGATCCGTTGGGCTAATTCTACTTCTTCTTCTACTGTGATTAATTCCTCCTTACCAATCTCCTGCAGATACTTGTCGAGTGACGCACTCTCTCTGTTGGTAATGGATTTGGTGATCTTTAATTGCCTCATATATTACTTTCTTCCAAAAAAATTTGTGCAAATATAGACGGTTAACGCACTTCAGCCAATAATTGTTTCGATAATTCCCATTTAATTTCATTTTATTTAAAAAAA
>CAYUNU010000413.1:0-3812 GCA_964446195.1 uncultured Porphyromonadaceae bacterium
TCATGGTGGGGATATGGCTACGATAGTCAATGTCGTCGAAACTGGTCAACAGCTTGTCGCTTATAGCACCTGGCATTACTGTTCCATCATCGGAGAACAACACCTTGTCCTCAGCTGAGATCACTACCGGAGTACGCCCCAATGCTTCTACATCCAGTTCTGGGTGAATCAACATATTCCCGAGGTAATTTATATCAGGAAATTCTACAATCCATATATCAAATATCTCCTTGTAAATGTTACGGGCAGGGTCGCCAACATAAATCATCTCTTCAGGAACATGAGCATTGTTAACGAGCTGACGTAAAACCGACAAAACAACATAAGGGTTTGTCTCAGAGGCAAAAGGATTTTTTGTTAAGTCGTCGTTCCTGCTCAGATCGGCATGATAATGATTCCCGGAAATGCCCCCGTAAGCACTTGTAGCATTTATCTTAATGAAAATTTTCTCTCCGGATGAATATCCTATATCACCTTTATCATGTTGATCATTGTAATACCTGAATAACTTATCCCAGGCATCGGCGTCGTTAATACCACCGGTAAGTGCAAGTAAGGACTTGTTCATCATGCTGTCAATTACAGCTTGATTATTGTTAACTTCCATAAACCATGCGTCGTCTTCTTCATCTATTACACCATTGTTATTTGAGGTGTTCGTGCAATTTTCGTTAGTTGCATTTTTGTCCCACATCCAAACAACTCTGCCGGGGAATATCCCCTGTGCATCACCTATTGGCGAGTTTGGGGTGAAAAAATCTTCTCCTGATGGTAAGCCGTTTGCCGAACTCGTTGTTTGTACTTGTGATTGTGTGAATAGGAAAAGAGAAACTGTAATAATCAAATATATGGATGCATGTCTGAATCTGGAGTTCACTAAGTTGTTTTTCAGGCGTTTAGTGGCCACTACCGTTCCGGTTAAGCTCATCAGGTATAAAATGAAGCCCGACATGAATGGGGCAGTTGCCTGCATGCACGGATAGGTAGCACGGCTTGGCTTTGGTATCACCCTGATCAGGAACCAAATAGTTGACAGGATCCCCAATAAAATCAGGATTAATTTTGAATTTATTTTTCTGCTTTTGAGCTTGTAGATGATTCTTTTGAAAACATCAGGCAGATAGGGTAGTGGATTGTACATGAGTTATTGATTTTTGCATTCTTTCAAAGCATTAAGATAGCGAAAAACATGGAGTAATTATGCCAGCTATTGATATAGTTGGAAAGAACTTTTTAGTATATTCGGAACTTTAAAAAATAAACTCAGACGGCGGACATTATGGTCTTTTCAAGTATCACTTTTCTTCTGGTATTTTTGCCGCTGTTTCTAATGATTTATTATTTAACTCCCCATAAGTTTAGAAATATTACCCTTTTAGCCTTTAGTATCTTTTTCTACAGCTGGGGAGCTCCAAAATTTATTTTCATTCTCCTGGGATCCACTTTCCTTGATTTCTATCTGGTTAGGTGGATGCATAATACCCCAAGAAGCAGTAAGAAAAGGTTCTTGTTGGCTTTTTCGATTTTCATAAACCTGGGTTTGCTAGCCTTCTTTAAGTACGCGAATTTCTTTGTGGAGAACATGAATAGCATCCTGGCCCAATTTGGGGCTGAGAATGTTCAATGGACGGCTATTGTTTTGCCTATTGGAATATCATTTTATACTTTTCAAACTCTCACATATTCCATTGATGTTTACCGGGGTGTGCATAAACCTCTCGATCATGCCTGGGATTATGTGTTGTATATCATTATGTTCCCCCAACTGATAGCCGGACCTATCGTACGGTACAATCATGTTGCTGATCAGATAGTTTATAGAAGAGAAACATCAGACGACCGATTATTAGGCTTCTATCGTTTTTGTATTGGATTAGGAAAGAAGGTTCTTATTGCAAACACAATGGGGCAAACGGCCGATTTGATTCTCAATGGTGAGCTCAATGAACTATCTATGGGTATGGCCTGGATAGGGATCATTGCCTATACATTTCAGATATATTTTGATTTCTCCGGATACTCTGATATGGCCATCGGTCTTGGTAGAATGATCGGATTCAAGTTCCCGGAAAACTTTAATAATCCATACATATCGCGTAGTATAACAGAGTTTTGGCGTAGGTGGCATATGACTCTAGGTAGCTGGATGCGAGATTATTTGTATATCCCGATGGGTGGAAGCAGGGTGGATACTAAAAGACGATTGTTTTTCAATCTCTGGTTTGTTTTTCTGGTTTCGGGCTTATGGCACGGTGCCTCCTGGAACTTCGTTATCTGGGGTGCTTATCATGGTTTATTTCTGATATTTGACAGGCTGTTTCTCGATTCTCTATTGAAGAAAGCCGGAAAATTTGTAAGCACTGCAGTCACCTTCTTCCTGGTAATTATGGGTTGGGTGATTTTTAGGATTGAGGATTTTGATCAGGCTGCAATATTCTATTCAAGATTGTTTTCTTTCGATTTTGAGCCCATAATGTGGAGGACCTTGCTACCCTTCCTTATCACTCTGGTTTTTGCTCTGTATTTCTCTTTCCAAACAGCATTCTCTCGTGGCAAAGAGTTGTGCGATAAAGTGTTTGGGGAGGTGTATTCGAGCAGAATGAAATATGTTTTCCTCATAGTAAGTGTTGTGTTTTTGGCACTATCGATAGCCAGCATTACCTCATCAGGATTTAATCCTTTTATTTATTTTAGATTTTGAGAGCTATGAAAAAATCTAAAAATACCATATTACTTGTTTTGGGTTTTCTGCTGATTGTGGCTTCCGGTATTCAGATTTTTATTCCAATCGTACCGCTTAAACCATTAAATGGTTCGTATAGCGAGAGCCCTAAACCCAGCATTAGTCTTAAGAACTGGTTTAATGAAAGCTGTCAGAATGACACGGAGGCTTGGTTTAAAGAGAATTTTGGATTTCGAAATTTCTATGTGCGCATGCATCACCAGATTTCTTTCTGGTTGTACAAAAAGGCGCATTCATCAGGAGTAATAGTAGGAAAGAAAAATTTCCTTTTTGAGAAGTTCTACATTGACGCTTTGTATGGGAATGACTTTATTGGAATTAAGGAGTGGGAAGATAGGGTAGGTACATTATCGGCCTTGTCTGATAGTTTAGGTAAGCTAAATAAACACTTTCTGATGATAATTGCACCTAGCAAGGCTGCTTATTATCAGGAATATATACCTGGATATTTAAAGGAGAGCAAAGAGCCTTTCAATTATCTCTATCTGAGTAAAAGACTCAAAGAAGATCACTTACCATTTATTGATTTTTATAGCTGGTTTAATCAGGAGAAAGAGAAAACCCCATATCCCTTATTTCCTAAAACAGGAATACACTGGTCGGAATATGGTCAATACCTCGCAGGCGATTCTATTTTTAAATATCTAAATAGTTTAGGATATAAAATGCCCCGGCTTCAACTGGATAGTTTGAGTATCACTAATACGCCTAATAAGCAGGATGCTGATATTGAGAGAGCTATGAACCTTATGTTTCCTGTCAACAGAGAAGAATTAGCTTACCCGCAATTTAGCTATAACAGAAAGGATACAGTGAAACCACGAGGGACTGTTGTAGGAGACAGTTTCTACTGGCAGTTCATGGCTGATGGGATGCATAAGGATTTCTTTAATAATGGAGAGTTTTGGTATTACAACAGGGATATCATTGTTAGAGGAGGGGATAAGATCAGTCAATCTCTTGACTATCTTAGGGAGAGAGTAGCTAAAACCGACTTATTTGTAATCATCTGCACCGAGGGAGGTTTGTCGAAATTTTCCTGGGGTTTTATCGATGATCTTTATTCGCT
>CAYUNU010000414.1:0-3791 GCA_964446195.1 uncultured Porphyromonadaceae bacterium
ACTCCAAACAATATCCGGATATTACTGAAGCTAATTTTGAAACTCTGGCAACCATCGATGAAAATATCATGGTAAAGTTTCTTAATAATGAACCCATTTCTGATTTAGAGCGTGACAGATCATTAGCTGAATGCACGCGTAACATGCAACTTATGCCAGTTTTTTGTGGTTCAGCAAAGATGGAGCTGGGTATAGAACAATTGTTAAACGGCATAATCCAATTGCTACCTGAAGCCAAACATTTTGATGATCATGAATTCCATGCCAAGGTCTTTAAAGTAGAGCATGATAAAACTCTTGGCAGAATTGCTTATATCCGTATATTCCAAGGTAGATTATCTGTTCGTGACAGCATCTTTAATCAAAGGCTGAATAGGGAAGAAAAAGTAGCTCAAATATTCAGGCTCTCAGGCAAAAAAAATCAGGATTTAAATATGCTGGTAGCAGGTGACATAGCGATGGTAAGTGGTATGAGTGATGTCCATCCCGGCGATATCCTTGGTCGCCAAACACCCAAAATACCAGACCGAGCTTTCCAGGAACCTGTATTACAGGTTAGGATAATTGCCGAGAATAAACAAGACACCCCAAAACTAGGTGAAGCACTAACGGAATTGTCTATCGAAGATCCCTTTTTAAACTTCCACTGGGATAAGGATGAACAGGAAATGCAGATTAACCTGATGGGGGCGATACAAGAAGAAATTATCAGAGAAGTTCTGAATGAAAGATTTAACCTGCTTACTGACTTCAGCCCACCAACAGTCATATATAAGGAAACTCCTTTGAAAAAAGCTCAGGGGCTTGTCAGATATACCATGCCCAAACCTTGCTGGGCCGTTTTACTGTTTGAAATCCAGCCACTAACGCCAGGATCAGGGATACATTTCGAATCAAAGCTTAGTGTAGATAAAATCCAAAGAAAATATCAAAATGAAGTAAGAGAAACAGTAGAAAAATCGCTCAAACAAGGAATAAAGGGATGGGAGGTAGATGATATTTTGATAAGTCTGATCGATGGTGAAGATCACGAAATGCATTCGCGTCCCGGAGATTTCATCCTTGCTACTCCGATAGGTATCTTAAGAGCTCTTAAAGAGGCTGGCTCACAATTACTCGAACCTGTCTACCGATTTGTGCTACATTTCTCAGATGAATACCTGGGACCAATATCCAGCGAACTCACCAAACTGAGAGCTGGCATTGCCCCCCCGGTATTCTCCGGATCCGATGTCAGTTTGACGGGATTACTACCCGTAGCAACATCTCAGGACTTCCCTATCCGATTAAACAATATTACGGGAGGAAGAAGTAGGCTGCGCTTGCATTTTGGTGGATACCAACCCTGTGAAGATGAAACAGGGGTAATAAGAGAATTCAAAGGTATTAATCCACTGGATGAATCCCTGTGGATACTGCATAAAAGAGGTGCTTATAAAACTTAAGGTTGCTGGTTTAGCAAAAGCCAATACAAACCAAGTTCCCGAACCGCATCAACAAACTTATCAAAATCAACTGGCTTAACTATGTAGCTATTAACACCCAACTGATAACTTCTGATAATATCCGTTTCTTGTTTCGATGATGTTAAAGCAATGACCGGAATCACTCTGGTTTTTTCATTCTCCTTTATTTGCCTTAATACTTCAAGACCATCAACCTTGGGCAATTTTAGATCAAGAAGAATCATTTTTGGGTAGGTATTAACCTTCCTTTCAGAAAACTTACCCCTGGAAAAAACAAAATCCAGAGCTTCCTCTCCGTCAACAACAATAAGAATTTTATTTGTTAGATTATTCTTCTTCAAAGCTCGCAGTGCTATCTCTGCATCATTAGGATTGTCTTCGACAATCAAAATCTCAATTTCATTGATATTATCCATTTTATTGGGTCATTTTCAGTCTAAATTTAAGCAATTTAAGAGTGTATTGGAAGGGAAAATTTAAAAGTTGCTCCTTTATTTACTTCTCCAACCGCCCAAACCTTCCCACCATGAAGGGAAATAATCCTTTCAACAATAGCCAAACCAATACCTGTGCCCTCAAAATCTTCATCGGTGTGCAATCTTTGAAAAACACCGAAAATTTTATTAACATATTTTGATTCAAACCCAGCCCCAAAGTCCTTTACATAATAGATTGTCTGGTTTTCTTCTTGCTGAGCACCAATTTCTATTCTTTTAATATCCGATCTGGAGCTGTATTTTAGAGCATTCCCAATGAGATTTTGCCATACTTGATTTATCAATCTTACATCACATATTGCAGGAGGGAGATCCATAATATTCAGTTCAAAGCTTTTCTTCTCTGCATCACTTGCTATCTCATAAAATAGAGAACTTGCACTTGCCTGCATGTCAACCACAGAAAAATGTAACTGCCCCCTTGAAATCCTCGAGAAATCAAGAAGATCAGATATTAATTCGTCCATCTTCTCCGTATTCTTGCAAATAACAGAAATGAGTCTTTTCCCCTCCGCATCTAATTTTTCAAGATCATCATCTTCCAGAAAACGTGAAAAGCCATCAATTGCGCGCAATGGAGCTCGCAAATCATGTGAAACGGAATAGCAAAAAGCATCCAATTCTTTGTTTGATTGCTCTAGTTTATGCCTTTCCTCCTTTAATTCATTTGTTGTCCTGTTTAGGTCTTCAACCATATAAAGCATTGCTGTCTGACTGCGGTTTAGCTTATAAACCTTATCTTCCAACTCTTGGGTCCTCTGTTTCACCTGAACCTCCAGACTGCTTTTAAGGCTCAATAATTCATCTTCCGCCTTTTTCCTTTCAGTAATATCCCAAAAAGTAACTACTGTTCCTAAAAACTTTCCTTCAAATATTATTGGATGAGAAAAATATTCCACCGAAAATCCACTCCCATCAGAACGCCAAAAAAATTCATTGTCGGAATGAGATTCTTTACGCTCTTTATTGGCAAGGATAATCCCACACTCCTCATCCGAATGTCTTGATCCATCTAAGCATGTATGATGAATCAAATTATGTATTTTCTTACCGATAACTTGCTTAGAATCATCGTACCTAAGTTGATTTAAAGCTGAAACATTTACAAACGTGCAGTTTCCGTCTTTATCGATACCGTATATTCCTTCGGCAGTTGAGTTAAGTAGCAAACTCAGTTGTCCTTCACTCTGCTCATAAAGACTTTTCTGTTCAGAAAGTCGATGTAAAGTATTTTTGTGCTCAGCAATTTCGTCATTTAATTCTTCTGTTTGCCTGGCCACCTCTCTACGCAAAAAGAATATAAGAAACCCCGAAACAATTATTAACAAAGGAATAAACACAAGAAGAGCTATTTTGAGAATATCTCTAAAAGACAATTTTTCCTGTTCAAGGGGACCAAACCATTTACTCCGGATTTGCTCGTACTGATCATTGGCAATAATAATTGAAAGCCCCTCATTTAGATGGGAAAGCAATGCTTGATTACCTTTCTTGACCGCAAAACAAAAATCCTGCCTAAACTCCGGAATATGAACTTCCAGTGGTTCAATTTTCTTCAATTTTAATTGCTCAATGAGTTTTATGCCAATAATACGCTGAGTTAGTATTGCATCACCTTCTCCATTAGCTAGTTTTCGGAAAGCTTCCTCAAATGTATTTGTTGATATTATGTGATTTGAAATATTGTTACGATGAACAAACTCTTCTGCATTATCCCCCTTCATTACGAATAATTCTTTGTCCTTAAGATCATCAAGCGACTTAATATTGCTTGTTCCTTTGCGAACGAAAATGGCACCATGCAATGAAATATATGAAATAGAGAAAT
>CAYUNU010000415.1:0-3787 GCA_964446195.1 uncultured Porphyromonadaceae bacterium
ACAACTGAAGCTGATCAGTACTTTTCGTTTCCTGAAGGTAATATCATTAGTTACTTTCAAAGACCCGAGGAATATGTTTTTATCAGTAATCCCCTGGGTGAGGCTAAGATATATCGGCCTACCCAGAACACGGTAATTATTCAATCCAGAGAACTTTTTACTACAAAAAACAATAGCTTGTATTTTTTTCTTACTAATCAAACTTATGATTTAGGCTTAAGAAATTTAGGGCTCAAGGTATTTGACAGTGAAGAGGATGGGCAGATTCTCATTACAAGATGGCAGGCTCCACCTCAAATGTTAAATCAGGTTGATAAAATTGAGTTGGTTCATGAGAATATGCTTCCTATTTACAGTTCTTATAAAAACACCAAAGGAGAGACCACTCTTAAAGTGTACTTCGAAGACTTTGTTATTATTGAGGACAGCCAGATTCCTAAAAGAATAACTGAGATAGTGTATCTTCCTCAGGGGGACTCACTTATTAAGAGGACCGATTATTCAGATATCAAGTCGGGTACTGATTGTGATTTAGAAAAATTTAATTTCACTATACCGGAAAATGCTAAAATCACCAAATAGGATACATATACTATTATTTGCTTTGGCCTTTCCCTTGATATTTATACAGGCACAATCGCTAGAGGCAGATATTGACCTCATTAAAGCGGCAACATTTGACGCTCAGGATCAACATCCCGGACACCATCATCACATAGATTTTTTGCTATCCGATAAACCATCAGCATTCGTGAGGTATAATCCTTTGACAATTGTTTTAGGTAGTTTAATGTGGACTTATCAAAAAGTTATCTCACCCCAATTCTCATCTTCCTGCCTTTATTCTCCTTCCTGTTCGGCATATAGTATGGACTTAATATCCGACTATGGTATTATCAGAGGAGTAATTTTAACCACAGATCGGTTGATGCGATGTAACCGCCTGGCTCTTATGGACTATAGAAGTTGGGAAGTTGATTCCAGAATTGGCAAGATTGTTGAGTCAACAAGATATTACAGCTTAGATGAATAAAACAACTGCCCTAGTCATTATTTTACTATTTTATCTTTCAAAAGCTTTCTGTCAAATTTCAGATCCAGGATTCGCTAAATACCTTAAGGATAACAGAAATTTTGAAGATTTGATCCTATTGGATAAACTGGGTCACGATCACCTCAACAAACATCAAATTGATTCACTTAATTACTATTACGCTTGGGCTTATTATAATTTACAGGATCTGGAAAAAGGAATTGAGAAGTTCTCCTTAGTTAGTGATTCATCAGGATTTTATAATGCCTCCAGATTTTTCGCAAGCTGGAGCGAGCTCTATCTGGGGCAGCCTGAAATGGCTAAGTTGTTTTTAGCCCAAACCGCACCATCATCTATGGCTGAAAAAGAATTACTATTGATGTTCAACACTTCTATTGCCCTGAAAAACAGAAATCTTCCCAATGTCGACTCCCTAATTTCTATTGCTCTAAGATCAAAGCCTGTTTACGAGCCACAATGGGAAAGGATGCAGATTCATTCCTCCCGACTAAATAATTTTAAGCCCAAATCATACGCACTGGCAGGCATACTTTCTGGTACTTTACCAGGAGCGGGAAAGATTTACACAGGGCAAAAAGGAGCTGGAGTAAGTTCGCTACTTTCAGTTGGTGCTATGGCTGCCATCACCATTGAAAATGGGATTAAGACAGGGTGGAAAAGATGGAATACCCTAAGTGCTGCAAGCATATTCAGTGTTTTCTATATTGGAAATATTTACGGTAGTATTGTGGGAGTAAAAATTTATAGAGAAAGGTTTTATAATGAGGTGGATCGCGCGATCTTGCTTGATGTTAATATTCCTTTGCGGAATATCTACAGGTAAAAGTCAGGACATATTACAAAAAGCCGACTCACTTTTTAAGGTTGGTGAATTCGAGCAATCGGGGTTGACATATGAATGGATCCTCTATACAGAGTCTTATCCGGAAGATATTGACAGGGCTATACTGGGCCGGGTTGGATCTTATAAGCAACTTCATCTGTATGACAAAGCAATAGATTATATCGATAGGGTTAATACTGTGGAATTATCTGATTCCTTGAGAGCAGCCTTGATGTATGAATCATTACTTCTAAACTATTTGGCAGGCAATTATCATGAAGTTCAAAGCCGCTTGCTTATGTCAAAACACTTACTTCAGGAAACATCATACTTTAACGATGCTAGACTTCTACTTTGTTTAAGTCAATTAAAAGCTGGCGACTGGAAAAATGCCAGCATTTCATCAGAATCCTACATCTATGGTATCGCACCAATTGAAAAGGCTGAATCCCTTGTTACAGAGTTTCATTCTGTTTTTGATACTCTCCAAGCACCCAAACTTAAAAAACCTAGAACAGCAAGAATACTTTCTATGATTGTACCAGGTAGCGGACAGGCTTATGCCGGCTATCCCCTTGATGGTTTTATCAGTTTTGGTTTACATGTTATATCATTGGGGGGAGCAGGACTTGCGTTTACCCAAGGGCTTTATATTACAGGATGGTTAGGAGGTTTTGGGGTTTTGCAAAAGCTCTATTTCGGTGGTAATCATAGAGCAGCTAACTTAGCTGAACAAAAAAACCGGTTGAACAAAGAAAACTTCATTCAACCGGCCTCATCATTTTTAATCAGTGTTTCTCAGAAGTATAGAGATTAAACTTTGTCTTTCCACATAATAAAACTAGGATTGTCGATGTATGGACCTAAATCTTTATCGTCAAGCAATACCATTAGTAGCATTATCCAATCAACCAAAGTGATTATACCACATCCTCCTGCTGTAATAATATAAAGAATAATAACAACAGGTTCGGTTCCCAGATATAGCCTATGTATTCCCAGATAGCCTAATACTGTGGCAAGGATAAAGGCCATTGCAGGGTCCTTATCATCAAGAATCTGCGTTGGTCCTTGCAATCCACTCATGTCAAAGACAGACAAGATGGACATTTCGCTAGCAGCTGCAAAACTGGCATCAATTTTATTTTGATCAATTCTGTAGCTCTCTGCCTTTGCACCAAGTGGCAGAAGGAATAGGGACAATAAAAATAAAGTAAGTAGTTTTTTCATATTTTTTTGTTTTAGAAGTTTACTCAGTTTGATCCCGATAAAAGTACAAATTATATGAGCTACACAAATAAAATTTCAATTTTTTATCAGTTAAATTATAATGGATTTAAATTATGATTCGCAATTTATTAAAAGTAAAAAATATCTATCTTTCGTAGTTTAAACAAAATTTCAACCGTATGAAAAAAATTATTCTTTTATCTGGAATAGCATTATTCTTTTTTGCTGGCAGCTCATTTGCAAAAGATCCAGGATTATTCACTTATGACAAAGCTGCAATTGACATGGAAATGGCAGTATTGAACAATCTTGAGCAATTCGTTTTAAGCAATCCAGGCACAACATTGACACTGATGAAGGAAGACGGGAACATGCTTGCTTCATCAATTACAAACACTAATAATTATAACTCGCTGAATTTAATGAGCGACAAAGCTCTTGGAATCGGTGGTTTTTGGTGGGGATGCTGTCTTGGGCCAGCTGGAATTTTAGTGGTTTACCTTGTTTCAGAAGACAAAGCTGAGACAAAGAGCTCCATTATTGGTTGTGTAGTTGGATCACTTTTATATTCCGGATCTTGGGCTGCTTATGCCTATGGTATTAACGGGTATTATTATTAGAAGATTAACCAATGTAGAATAGAAATTTCAACCCGGGGAAACCCGGGTTGTTTTGATTTG
>CAYUNU010000416.1:0-3784 GCA_964446195.1 uncultured Porphyromonadaceae bacterium
CAGATAGAATCGCAGAATATCGCGCCCGTTCGTACTGTCGCGGTTTGATGAAAAGAGAGCAAAATTGCTTTTACTATGGAAACAAATGCCCATTTCTTCTCCGTAAGTGTTTATTGGATATCCCAGATTTGTGGGGCTCATCCATCTTGAGCTATTTTCTTTTCTGGATACAAACAAATCAAATCCGCCCATGCCAACCCAACCCGATGAACTAAAATAAATGCTATTGCCATCACCATGAACATATGGCGCCATTTCATCACGTGCAGTATTGTTTGATGGTCCGGCATTAACAGGATTAGACCAATTACCCTCAGGAAGCCATTCACTTATCCATATATCCATTCCTCCATATCCTCCCGGGCGGGTACTCGAAAAATACAATTTCCTCCCATCCAGCGAAAGAAATGGTGTAGATTCCCAATAACGTGTATTCACGGGATAATCCAGATTTATTGGTATGTCCCAGCTATCTCCCTGTTTACGTGACACATAAATATCACAACCACCCTTACTATCAGGTCGTTTACAAGCAGTGAAAAACATCAAACGCCCATCCTGCCTAACAGATTGCGTTCCCTCATTCCTGTCTGTTGTGATAGGTTCCGGAAAAACAATGGCATGATTAAAATCAGAATCCTGATATAGGGACTCATATAAATCCTCCTGTCCAAGCTGGTCAAAGCCAGGTCCATTCCTCTCCTGCCTTGTAAAAACAAGTCTTTGTCCATCTATAGTCAGACTAGGAAAATACTCATTATCTGTACTATTTATACCTAAAGGTATTGGCTGGCGTATATTTTCATTCTTTTTAACTTGATCAATAGCAAATCTCACTCTTTCATCAAGCCTAAAGTTTTCATCATGATACTGAGCACTGGAAGATTGCAACAAGCTTAATGCTTCCTGATAATCGCCCTTATCATAAGCTATTTTGGCAAGCTCGGGAAAAATCAGAGGGTAATTAATAGAGTCGAGTCGTGAAACCCTTAACAGTGCAGAATAAGCAAGATCCTCATCCTCCACTTCCAGAGCTAGCTCACTTAGCAAAAGCCAGGCATCAATATAATTCGGTGATTTTTTCAGGATTTCCTTGAGTTGCGCTTCGGCTAATTCCCATTCAAGCCCCATGTATAGTTCACGAGCCTTCTCAAACTGTTTTTGGATTCTCTTGGGAACCTCTGCCCTATCCTGGGCAGATAATAAAGTGCAGTTAACGACCGGTATGACGGTCAGGAATATTAGAACAAGTTTTATTTTATTGAAACCCTTCATTATGGGATTCCCCAAACCTTATGTGTTTGCATAGAAATTCGCCAGTCAGGATTTTTCCTGATGTAATCAATAATAGCTACAGTCATTTCATCTTTCCTGCTCCATTCGGGTTGCAGGAATAAATGACAAGTGGGAGGTACCTTCCCAGCCATCTTTTCAGCCCATGAAAAGTCCTCCATCTCACTTATAATAACTTTCAATTCGTGTGCTTTAGTATAAAACTCTTGTAAAGGTGGACTTTGCCTCTTAGGTGAAAGGCAGATCCAATCCCATATTCCGGTTAATTTATGAGTCCCTGATGTTTCCAGAAATAGAGCAATGTTATTCTCCTTTGCTTTATCAGTAAGGTATTCCATATCATACATGGTTGGCTCCCCACCTGTAACCAAAAGACAATTACTTGGGCAACCCACTACCCTGGAAATGATAGAGTCAACATCCACCAGAGGATGCCTGTCCGCCTGCCAGGATCTCTTGGAATCACACCACGAACATCCAATATCACATCCTCCAATCCTAATGAAATAGGACGCTTTCCCTGTGTTGAATCCCTCCCCTTGAAGACTGTAAAATTCCTCCATCAGGGGTAGCTTTCTCCCACCCTCAAAAATATCAGGTTCCTGCATATTTATCTGCCATTGGTTCACCTCAAAGATAAGAAATATCTACAAATCGAGGATGAAGCCTTGTCAACCAGATCTTAAGCACATTAAATAAATACTATCAAAAGCAGTTGCCAAAATATAGAGGCGAAGAGAGTAATTACTATGGATATGTGCAAGAAACAAAATCCTTAACACATAATTAACAACTCTAATAATCAACTAATTAACAAGTAGTTAATCATTTGGATTCCAATTCCGGGAATTCATTGTCAATAAATAATCAGGATGTTAAAAACAAAGCTTGGGTCAATTGAGTCCAGTTAATACCTTTGGGCGATTAAAAAACAGACAAATGAGAAAGATCACAATAATAATATCAAGCTTACTGCTTTTTTCGGCGGGCAGTTTTGGACAGGTCTTTAAGATTGAACTAAATCAGCCTGAACCACTGAATATATCCTCGGGAAATGACACAATAATTTGCCCGGGACATAGTGTAATATTGGGATCTGATCCCACTGCCTGGGGAGGAAGCCAAGGTTACCTTTATTCATGGTCACCTGTTCAGGGTCTCGACGATCCAACTTCAGCGAACCCCACGGCTAGTCCGGATGAAACAACAAAATACATACTCACTGTTGTTGATCAGAATGGTTGCCAAAGATCAGAATCAATAAATATAACCATTGATGTTTGTCTGGGTATTAACGAACAGGCTATTTTAGATAATGTGATGATCTATCCCAATCCCAGCTCAGGTAACGTTACACTGAGTGGCTTACCTGTAAATAAGAATGAGCTTAAAATTAGTCTCATTAACAGTATGGGAATGGAAGTTATGTTTACTAAAGTACAGAACGGATATGACACCATCGATATAGATCTGGAAAGTCTAGGCTTACCAAAGGGAGTTTATTTTTTCAGATTGATGATCAACAATGGCGTTTTAATACGCAAGGTTCAATTGATATAGGAGGATGGATATGAAAGCTATAAATTGCAACATCAAATTGAACAGGATAAAAAGACTTATTGTATTTTCTTTGTTCTCCCTTTTTCTCACCACTACTATTACAACAAGAGTAAGTGCTCAGAATAAAGTTTGCCTTAATGATACGGTAAAGATATATATCGATGAATACCGTGGAACAGCAAACTGGCAGAAATCTATAAATGGAGGCGACTGGACAGAACTTACTGAGGAAGAAGGTGATACGATTACCCTCTTGGCAAATGAACCCTTCCTGATAAGATTGGAAGTCATTGAAGGGACCTGCCTTCCATTTTATTCGGATATTTTGGCCATAGAACTTCACAACCCTCCAATAGTGGAGTTCCAGTCGCGCGACTCGGCCTGCATAAACGAGAGAGATTTTATTTTAACTGGAGGTTTACCAGCAGGTGGAACATATTTAGGCCCGGGTGTTCAGGATGGACGCTTCAATCCTGGCGAAGCAGGGATTGGAATCCATGAGTTGGCATATTACTTCATGGATCCCACAACCACCTGTGCTGATACAAGCTATTCTCAAATAGAGGTTTTTCCACTAAGTAGCAATGCAGAAGCTGGATTCGATATTGAACTAATTACATCGGACAGTATTCAGCTACAGGCCAATATACCCGACTATGGCATTGGCACCTGGTCGGTGGTAGCTGGAGTGGGAGGAAAATTCACTGATATAAATGATGCCAATACCTGGTTTATCAAAGACAGCGCTCAGCAGGAATATGTATTGAGATGGACTATAGAAGGTCCATGCGGCACCAATTCAGATGATGTAAACCTCAGTTTTATGGAGCGCAGCATAAATCCTTGCCCTGGCACACCCATTGTTGTTTATGCAGATGGTAATATGTATAAAACAATGCAAATCTATAAGCAGTGCTGGATGGCAGAAAAT
>CAYUNU010000417.1:0-3774 GCA_964446195.1 uncultured Porphyromonadaceae bacterium
ATTAAATCATGATATAGATGAACAAAAGCTAGAAGGTCTTTTAAAAAAGGTTTTCAGAGAAGATTTGGAAAAGGAGAAGAAGCAGGAGAAATTCAGGGAGATTATTAGGAAAAATAAAAAGAAAAGCACTCGCCGAAAAATAATTCTGATTTGTTCACCCTTTGTGGCCGTTGCTGCATTAATAGTTTTATGGTTTTCACTATATAATCCATCCCACTCCTTCGACTCAGAAGAATTTTACAATACACATTTTCAGCCAGATATTCGTGAACCAAGTTATCGCGGCTCAGGCTTAGATCAAAACCAACCGGAAACAGAATTAGCAAAGACCCAAAATATCTCGAATCTGTACAAGGCTAAGCAGGCTATGAGAACTGAAAATTGGGATACAGCTGAAGCTTTATTCATACAACTTATACCCCTGGGAGCTCCGGTTCAGATTGGAAGCCTCTGGCATCTCTCACTTTTATACCAAAATACTGAAAACCTACCTAAGTGTAAGGGCTTTCCAATTGATATGGTTAGCCCATTAAAACCCTGTCGAGGATTTTGGTCGTATAGTCGGCCATGAATAAAGGAATGTTAAGTAATCCTTCGTTGAATTTTAGATTTCGTAGCGAAAAGCGAATTTTTATATCAGGATTGAATTGTTTACCATACACTGATAAGCTTTTAGCTCGTACATTCTGATCTGATTTAACTTCAACCGGGAAAATATTATTTTGATATTGGATCAGGAAATCAATTTCTGCTTTATTCCCAGATGTCCAATACCTAGGTAATACTTCAATCTGAGAAACAAGGCTTTGCAAAATATAGTTCTCTGAAAATGCACCTTTGTATTCCGTAAATAATCGATTCCTTTCATTAATTGCCACCGGTTCAAGATTAGAGAGTCGTCTAAGAATACCTACATCTGCCAAATAAATTTTAAAGGCGCTAAGATCATCATATGAGCTAATCGGAAGTCCTGGTTTCCTGGATCTGTATATTTTATAAACGAGTCCAGATTGCTCAAGCCAGTGGAGTGAGTCTTCATATTCTCTAGCCCTGGCTCCAGGTTTCACAACCTGATAAATGAATTTTTTATTTTCTTTAGCAAGTTGATTTGGAATTGAATTCCAGATATATCCTAGTTTTGGAATATCCTTGTTTTCAATGTATTTTGAAAAATCTAAAGAATAGGCTTTTATTATATTTGACAATACCAATTGGGTCTTGCTAACATCCTTATCACCAAGCAAGGATACAACAGCCTCTGGCAGTCCTCCGCTTATAAAAAACATCCTGAGCAGGTCGGATAATTGATTAAAGAAAATATCAGGTATGGGCTCAACCAGTGTTAACTGATCAAGATAATCAAGTAAGGCAGGATTTGCATTAGCTAAGAACTCTGAAAAGTTAATAGGTAGCAGTGTTAAAAAATCAACTTTCCCAACCGGAAATGATTGCCCCCTTGACAGAGCAACGCCTAATAGTGAGCCGGCAGCAGTTACAGCATATTCGGATGCATTTTCGTTGAAATATTTGAGCGAATTAAGAGCTTCGTTACATTCCTGAATCTCGTCAAAAATAATTAGTGTTCGTTGTGGATGAATTGGACTACCATTAACTAAAGTAAGGTTTTGAATCAGCTGAGTCACATCTTTTGTCTGCTGAAAAAACTGCTTCAAATCAGGCTGTTCTTCAAAATTAAAGTAGGCAGTATTTTCAAAATCGGTTTTGCCAAAATTCTTAAGCAACCAAGTTTTTCCAACTTGTCTTACGCCCTGAAGGATTAATGGCTTCCTTTTTGAAGAGTTTTTCCAACTTGTCAACTCTTGATCCAGTTTTCGCTTAATTTTCACAATTCACGTTTTTAGTGTCTTTTTCGTGATTTTTCTCACGCTATTCGCCTTAATTACGTGCAAATATATGAAATTATGGTTGAAATGGAAGAACAGCAGGAACAGACGAGCCGGAAGTCGAATTTTATTTCAATATCTCCTCGATATTCTCCAAATGAATTGTTCTAAATGATTCAACAGGATATGCTTTTGAGAAGGTAAGGGGTATTTTTGAGGTTTTTCTGGGACTTACTTTGAATTCGAATACTCTAAAAGTGCCATCTTTTTCCTCAATCAGGTCAATTTCTTGTTGTTGACTAGTTCTCCAAAAGTAAATATTGCCGTAGAAACCATCATAGGATAAATGCTTCATTCTTTCTGTAATTATATAATTTTCCCACAATTGTCCCTGATCAGTTCTTTTTTCCCAAGGCAGGAAGTTCCCAATAATTGAATTTCTGATACCATTATCCCAGAAATACACTTTCTTCCCTTTTTTGATTTCGTTTCTTACATTCCTGCTCATAGCATTTAGCCGATAAATAATAAATGCTTTTTCAAGAAGATCAATATATCTTTCCACTGTTTCCTTGTCTACACCAACTATCTGAGCTAACTCATTGTAGGAAACCTCACTTCCAATTTGCAAAGCCAGGGCCCTGAGAAGTTTATCAAGTATTACAGGCTTCTTGATCAGCCCGAAAGACAGGATGTCTTTGTATAAATAACTGGAGGCTAATTCTTTTAAAAGTTTAATTTCCTTACCTGGATTTGTCACTACTTCGGGGTAATAACCAAATATAAGGCGATGCTTAATAAGCCTTTTTTCACTCAAGAGCCCTTTATGATTGATCATTTCCCCCAAGGAAACAGGATGTAGTTTAAACTCGAATTTTCTCCCTGTTAAGGGCTCATTAATAGAGTTGGCTAATTCAAGTGAGGATGATCCGGAAACTATAAGCTGGATATCCGATATTCTGTCTGTTATTAGTTTGAGTGTTAAACCAATATTAGGGATCATTTGAGCTTCATCAATTATAACCAGAGATCTCCCGGCGAAAAGGCTACTCAATCGCTCTGAATTAATATTTGATAACATCTCCCTGATGTCCGGTTCATCTCCATTTAAAACAAGCTTATTCTGTATATCTCTTGTGAGTTCGTTAATCAAAGTGGTTTTTCCAACCTGTCGGGATCCCAGAATAATTATTGCTTTACCTATAGGAAGCAACTCTCCAATATTATGGTTTATAATCCTTTTAATCATACTCAAATATAATTATTTTCGTTTACATTCGATATTTATTATGTTTATTTTCGATTTATATCACATAATACTATACTTCACGGGTCAATTATCATGGTAAATAACTATTGAAAATACGCTTAGCTTAATTATGATTTAGTCAGAAGAATACGTTCCTATACCAGTATTTCAACAAAAACCCAGCGAAGCGAACGAAAATGCATCTATATATTAAAGGCTGCTAAGCCACATATGAGGCATTTTATCTATGGTTTTGTTCTTAGAGATAGAAGCCTGAAGCAAATGATCGAAAAAAGAAAGGAAGACTTAATAAATAAAACCCCCAGATATTTATGGGACTAAATCTCAAATATATACATGGCCAAACCCCATAGATGAGGAAGAGAAGGAAGGATTAAAAATCCTTACAATCTCAAATCGTAAAGAACTGGATGCAATTTATCTGGCTGATAACGGAAATATCAAGCCATTGATTAAGTTTGCGAGAAGTTAATACCCCATCTTATACCAACCACCAATAAAATAAATGTTACTGCCCTTTACAGACGGTTCAATAAAAAAGCAACCTTATTTTAATCCTTCAGTGGTTGCTTTTTTGCACCTCAAATGCAGTTCGTAAAGCCCCCTTTATGTTTCTTCTCAAAAACTCCACCCGGTCCCGGATCTCCACTTCGTTTCGTC
>CAYUNU010000418.1:0-2055 GCA_964446195.1 uncultured Porphyromonadaceae bacterium
ACAGAAACTACTACTTTATTAAATTTTCTATTCATACTAAATTAACAATTTCAAAGATAATTCTTTTCAAGTTCAACAAATTCAGGCAATTCGCCAATTAACGGCCTTATATAATCCAGAAACAAGGGACTAACATGATTGCCTTCAGAATTAAAATATTCCGGTGGCATCGGCTTAGCCTTTACAGCAACATCATTCAGCAGGGCTTTACCAAACTCAATTGTATAAGGATCATTGGATTTCCTGATCATAGAAACCATGTAGCCCGTTTCTCCTGATTCAGCCAACTTAACAGCCTCTATACCACATTGAAAAGCCTCTTCAAGATCAAGCTTAGTAGCCCTTACAATATCAGACATAATCAATGACTCGGTGATTTGAAATTCACCCCGGAACCCAAACTCCTTCGAAACCATTTGGTGCAAATTAAGGCCAACACTAGCTCCTCCCATGGCACCAAACTCAACATTATTGAATTTGTCTGTTGTTTGTGATGCGCTAACCGGTGTTCCACTTTTATATTTCAGTCCCTCTCCACATACAATGGAAACCCAGCCGTATTCCTTATATACCTTCTCAACTTCAGAAAGATACTTATCCTTATCAAAAGTAAACTCCGGACAATATATCAGATGTGGGGCATCATCAGACTTACTTTTTGCCAAAGCCGTTGCAGCACCGAGCCAACCGGCATCCCTGCCAATTGTTTGATATACAACAAACTGATCTACCTTCTTCATGTCTCGTGCGAGAACACCCGACTGCATCACATTAAGAATATTGCTCCTTGCAGCTGATGCAAAACCAGGAGTATGGTCGGTTCCAAACAAATCATTATCGACTGTTTTAGGAATCCCGATTCCAGTCATTTCATATCCATTCGACCGACAATAGGATTCTACCCTATTGATCGTGTCCATAGTATCATTACCTCCAATAAGGAAGAAATAACGGATATTAAACTTCTCAAGGACTGTCATGATTTGTTTAAAATCCTCATCCTTGACTTTATGCCGGGTAGATCCCAATGCTGATCCTGGTGTGGACCGTAAGCCACGCAGAACAGCCGGCGACTGGTTTCCAAGATTAATAATTTTCTCTTGCATGAACCCTTCAATACCATAGTTCATACCATATACGTCTCCAATAATCGAGGATGCCATTGCCCCCTCAATCACACCGGCCAAACTTGAATTTATTACAGAGGTTGGACCCCCTGATTGGCCAATTATTGCATTTCCCTTTTTCATAAGTGCAAAGATAGGTAATCTGAAATTTCTTAATTATAAGATATATCAGGCTTGGTTATAATTAAAACAAGCCGCTATAATTCAAATATATATTGAAGGTCTAAGCCCTCTGTACCTTAGTGGCTAAAAACAATATATATACGATAGCGATCAATGGTACAACCAATCCTGCAGTAATGCCACCCAAATCAGCCAATTTACCCATCAGCAAAGGCAAAATAGCACCCCCGGCAATGGCTGAGATCATCAAACCGGAGAGTTCATTTGTACGCTCCGGCATCTTTTCAACCGTAATTGAGAAGATTAGTGGGAATATATTGGCAAAGCCCAAACCAATAAAAAAGATAGAAATAATAGCAAGAACTTTAATTCCCAACAGGATAGTGATGCTGCCAACGATGGATAAAGAAACGGTTATAAACAAGAAGTTTCTGGCAGATATCCAGTTGAGTATAACTGCACCCATAAAACGACCAATAACCAGGGCAAGAAAGAAAAGACCTGTTCCAGCAACTCCTAAACTCTGTATGTCAATTCCATATTGATCAGATAGGAGAATGGGGATACCAGAGCTCATACATTGCTCAGCACCAACATAAAGAAATATCCCTAAAACCATCAAGAGAACAAAATTATTCCCAAGAAGCTTAAAGCTGGACGCAAAGGACGCCGGCTTATTTCCAACTTCCTTTTTCTCATCAATTTTAACCAGACTGATCCATAAAAGAGATATTAGCAGGGCAATTGAATAAATGGGAAAAATAAGACTCCAATCTGCACCGAACCATCTTAGTGCTATCACCGG
>CAYUNU010000418.1:2155-3773 GCA_964446195.1 uncultured Porphyromonadaceae bacterium
TCAAAAGTATCCTTTGCCAGGCCAACAAATGGCCCAACGGCATCTCCAAATCCCATGCATAGAAAAGCCAGAAAAATCGGTGTTGATTTGTAAAAACTTTTAGAT
This sequence comes from uncultured Porphyromonadaceae bacterium, assembly GCA_964446195.1. Taxonomy (GTDB): domain Bacteria; phylum Bacteroidota; class Bacteroidia; order Bacteroidales; family UBA12481; genus JAUVKA01. Next base: position 2,261 of record CAYUNU010000418.1, read on the forward strand.
TTCATATGATTATTTTATAAGGTTTTTTCTCTTAAAAGATGAAAAATCATGTGCTATTTGGCTTCCTCAGGAACCTTATCCCCATTGGTAATAAGCTTTATCATTGATCTCAACTCGATAAGATTCAATGCCATGGCTAAAACCATCGATGCTGCCATCATACTCAGCAAGCTCACCCACCAAATAGCATTTAACTGAAGAGATCCTAAGCCCAGACCCACTACTCCGGCAATAAAAACTGCCAACTTAAAGATCAACCTGGTGTCAAGCCCAAAACCAAACTTCCTTGCCGCAAAAATAAACTGACTTAATCCGACAAAGCCCTGGGTGAAAACTGCAGCAATAGCAGCTCCAAAAGCCTGATATTTAGGAATAAAAACAAGGTTGAGGCTAATATTTATGACAACAGCTATGGCTGATGTAATATTTAAAACTTTCAGATTCCCATTGGCAGTTAAAAGAGTGCCATATATAATGGTTGCTGCCATCCCCAGGAAAGCATACATCAGGAGAGAAAAAATAGCTGCTGAATCCGGGATATTATCATATTTCATCAACATCATTATCTCCTCCTTGTAAAACATAGAAGCTACAGCCAGGATAATTGAGGGTATAAAAAGAAGTAAAGATGATAAACGAGTCAATTCTTTAATACTACTCCTTTCAGCTATCATCTTAGAAAACATCGGAAAAAGCAAAACCGCAAATAACATCGCAAACTGGTAGGCAGCATCAAACAGCCTATATCCATGATAATAAATATATACCTGTGCTTTCCCCTCAGGCCGAAGCAAATATTCTATCATTACCTGATCAATTCTTGTATAGGCCGACATTAACAAAACAAGCAAGGCAAAAGGAAATGACTGCCTGAGGACAACCATGAAGAATAATCGATCAAATTTAAATCTGGGAAACCTGGACTTTCTCAATACAATAACAAAACAAATAAGCATGGTAAGAAGATATGCTGCTGTTTGTGCATATACGAACCACTCAATTTGAAAAGGCCGATCTGTTACCCCTCCCCACAATAAAACAGCACAAAAGATGATCATCAAGCCCCTGTCAAGGACAGATATCAAGGAATTAACAGTATGCATCTGCATACCGGCAATATTAGATCTTAGGTAGAGAGTAAAGGAGGTTAGAAATTGGTTGAGCACAAGGAAGGCCAGTATGTACATCATCTGACCATCATATCCCAATATAAAAGCAACACTGAAAACGACTATAGCGTAAACCCCGGCAAGGATAAACTTTAGAACAACAATGTTGGAGAAGTACTTCCGCAATAACTGGTGATTCTGAGAAATGTTCCGGTTGTTATAATTTGTAATACCAAGATCCAATAAAATATTTAGCAGAAAGGAAACGCTAAGCAAAGTCCCATACATACCAAAGGCTTCGCCCGTATTGATCTGTACCACACGATCGATCCCAAAGATCCATAAAGGCTTGATCAGTAGGTTAAGTAGAATGATCAGAACCAGATTGCTTACAAACTTCTGCT
>CAYUNU010000419.1:0-3772 GCA_964446195.1 uncultured Porphyromonadaceae bacterium
GAGAATTATATCATGGTCTTTTTCAAAAAAAAAGTAGATTTTTGAAAAAAGGCGGTAAAAAATGACCGTGCTCAATTGAAAAAGTAAATTCCACCCCCAAGGCTCCTCCAAGTGGAAGTTACTTCTGCAAATCCCAAAGTGGAAGTTACTTTGGCAAATGGCTAAGATGGAGTTGATGGTGCCTCACTGGAGGTATGAAATGAAGAAGCACTCTCACCTGACGTTGGATGATCGGATCCAAATCCAGAAACTGTTAAACGAAAAAAATTCCTTTAAGCAAATCGCCAGAGAACTCGGCAAAGACCCCACTACAATCCCAAAGGAAATCAAAGGCCACATCCAAGTTAAGAAAAGCGGATGTTTCAACCGGGTGTTCAATGACTGCAGGAACCGTAGGGGCTGCACCGCCCGGCATCTGTGCGGCAACAAGAACTGCAAGCGAGCCTGCTGCTTCTGCGGTGCCAAAAGCTGTGCATCACTATGTCCGGATTATCAGTCCGAACAGTGTTCCAGACACAATAAGCCACCCTACGTTTGCAATGGTTGTGGGAATAAGGGCAATTGTACGCTGGAGAAAAGGACTTATTCGGCAGCCTATGCGCAGAAGGAATATGAAGAGGTACGATCTGAGGCCCGGCAAGGCCTTCAGATCACTGAAGAAGAAGTCAGAAGGCTTAACAGCCTCATCAGCCCCCTTCTCGTGAATGGACAGTCGCTGCACCACATCTGCGTGAATCATACTGATGAGATCATGCAGAATGAACGCACCCTTTACCACTATGTAGCTGCCGGTATCTTTACTGCCAAAAACCTTGATATGCCTCGTGTCATGCGCATGGGAAAGCGTAAGAAAAAGAAGGATTCCTTTAAGGTGGACAAAAAATGCCGCATTGGGAGAACTTACCCGGATTACGTGAAATTCATGGCTGAGCAACCAGGTCTTTCCCTTGTGGAAATCGACACCGTTGAGGGAAAAAAAGGCGGGAAGGTATTACTGACAATTCACTTTGTCGTCCCCCAGCTGATGCTTGCGTTCATCAGGGATGCCAATACATCCCAGTCGGTGATCGACATCTTCAACTGGCTCTACGAAGTGCTTGGGCCGGAGGATTACCGGCGGTTGTTTCAGGTTATACTAACCGATAACGGAAGCGAGTTTTCCAACCCCACCGCCCTCGAGAACGACCTGCAAGGCAATCCAAGGAGCAGTCTCTTCTACTGCGATCCCCAGGCATCCTACCAAAAGGGCGCAGTGGAAAACAACCACATTCTGATCCGGCGCATCATCCCCAAAGGCACATCCCTCGATGGCTTCGTCATGGAGGATATCTTCTTGATGATGAACCACATCAACTCCTATGCACGGCCAAACCTGGGCGACAAGACGCCTTATGCCGTTTTTGCTGCCCTCTATGGGGAAGAACTACTGAAAAAGATGGGAGTGGAACCTATCCCAGCCGATAAGGTCACACTCCGTCCATCTCTTCTTAAAAAATAACTAATTGACTGGAGGCACCATCCAAAATGACCCAATTGAATCGGTCCAACAAGGGTGGAAGTAAGTTTTTCAAAAAAATTTTTTTGCCTTCACCCTTAGAGGATTGCGCCCAAAATAAGCTGGATATTGTCTTCAATCACTCTTATTGTACTCCATTGGAAATCAAAAATCACTAAATGAACTACCTAAAAAGTCATACTGGACAATGAAAATCCTGATTTCGGAAGGTGTGGAATTAACTATTGCAATGTGGAAATTACTTTTTCAATTGACCCTAAATTTTGGTTAGGGTGTCAAAACTTGTAAACTCGAATTAAATGGTCTTATCACCTGCGAATGCAGGGCATGGTAAAATAGTATAGAAAATATAAGTAACGGGTGGTATTCGAATGGCCTTTTCAGCAAATAATCAGCAACAAGTGAGCTTAGATGACAATTTTAATCGATTGAGTGACAGAACCAAGAAGTTCATACTTGATTCTTGGGCTGGCCCTTTTGCTGATAAGATTTTTCCTGCAATCAATGAAGAGCGGTTTGCTAAGCTCTATAGCAGTAACGCCTTCAGCAGGCACAATACTCCAGTAAATATTGTTGTGGCTTCACTTTTGCTTAAAGATGTGCTCAGGCTAACCGATGATGAGCTTCTTCTCAACATCCTCACAGACGTGAAATACCAATACGCTCTCCATACAACCAGCTATGAGGAACAACCAGTCAGTGACCGGACGCTGAGTCGATTTCGGAAGAGGCTCTATGACCATGAAATAGAAACCGGTGAAGATCTGATGAAGGAAGAGATGCTTGCAATTGCCGATAAAATGGTCACCTTCATGAAGATCAATCCCACGTTGAAGCGAATGGACAGCGTGATGGTGGCTTCAAGCTGCAAGAGGATGTCCCGGCTTGAAATCGTCTATACCTGCATCAGCAATCTAATCCAGCGAATCCAGAAAGACGGTATGGAAAAGATGCTCACATCAAGACTTTCGTTATACCTCCAGGATGAACACAAGAACAACACCCTTTACCGCAGCAAGACTGAGGATCTGAAACTCAATCTGGAGAAGACCATTGCGGATGCAGCCTCCTTAGCCAGGCTCAGCGCCGATGCCTATAAAGATACTGATGACTACAATATGCTTACCCGCGTCCTGAGTGAACAAGCTTTGTTTTCAAAGGACGGTTCCATCAAGCCCAAAGACAAGAAAGAAATACGGACAGACAGTCTTCAAAATCCATCAGACCCAGATGCGACTTTTCGCAGGAAAGCTGGAGAAAGCCATAAGGGCTATGTCGGGAACATCGTTGAAACAATGGATGAAAATGGGGCAATCATCACTCAGTTTGGCTACGAACAGAACATCCATAGTGATTCAGCCTTCTGCAAGGAAGTGGTGGATGAACTTGGCATGCAGGAAGAACAGGTGACACTGATTGCAGATGGGGCCTATGGCGGCGAAGCAAATGTCAAACACGCCAAAGAAAAGAATATTCAACTGATAACAACGACTCTGCTCGGGAAGGATCCAAGTGTAGTCCTGGGTAATTTTGTCATTGACGAAAATGAACATAAAGTGCAATATTGCCCTGAAATGCGTGTTCCCGTTAAAACAAGCTATAACGACAAACAGGACAGCTACAGAACGCTGTTCAAGAAGGAGCATTGCGAAAAGTGCAAGCACCGGGAAGCCTGTAGCGTAAAGATCCAGAAGAAATATGCTGTTGTCATAATAACTCCTAAAAAAGTTTCGAGAGCACAGTATTTGAAGAAGTTATCCACAGAGGAATACAAGATACTCACAAAGCAGAGGAATGGAGTGGAAGGAGTCCCATCAGTACTGAGAAGAAGGTACCAAGTGGACAGTATGCCGGTCCGGGGATTATTGCGCTCAAAAATGTGGTTTGCTCTGAAAATCGGGGCAATCAATGTTAAGAGAGTCCTTGCCAAGGTACTCTCGCCATCATTTATCTCATTTCAAAACTATTTATCAAGCTCGTTCTACAACAAAATCAATTTTTCTGAAGTAAGGATTAGCATACAGGCAGCGTAATTTTCAATTTTGACACCCGAACCAATATTATACAAAAAAAATAAAATAGATAGGGGGAGTATAAAAAACCGAATCGGGAATAGGTTGTTTGACCCTGAACCCACGGTTTTAGCTACGGCATTTTTTTGCCGGATGGGGAATTGCCTGAGTATGTCCAGAGATTTCAATCGTTGGCAAATCGTGGTTGGATGGTATCTAAACCCATTGTTAAATGCAATTCTTG
>CAYUNU010000420.1:0-3767 GCA_964446195.1 uncultured Porphyromonadaceae bacterium
GTGTAGTTAAACAACTCACAGGAGGTCTCGGACAGCTTACTAAAGCCAGAAAGATAAATTACATCCGGGGATGGGCAAATTTTATTGATCAGGATACCCTGGAGGTAAAAACTCATGACAAAGGAACGGAACAAATCAGTTTCAAAAACCTTATTGTGGCAACAGGGGCAGTCCCAATTAAACTTCCTTTCATCAAGGAATATACTAATCGGATAATGAATGCCGAGATTGCCCTGGATCTCAACTCTATACCAAAGAAACTGCTGGTTATCGGTGGTGGATATATCGGGATGGAATCAGCCACTATTTATAAGGGTCTGGGCTCTGAAGTATCGCTTGTTGAAGCCCTGCCAAACATAATGGCCGGGATGGATAAAGAGTTGACAGCCGTTTACCTGCGTCAGAATAAAGAACTATTCAAAGAAAGATTCTTCGAAACCTTTGTCACCGATCTTAAAGAGACAAAAACAAAGGTAAAGGCCAGTTTCAAAAAGGCTGATGGGGAGACATTCGAAAGAGATTACGATGCTGTTCTCCTATCAGTGGGCATGAAGCCCAACACCGAAAACCTTGGTCTGGAAAAGGCAGGAATTGAGACAGACGAAAAAGGCTTCATCAAAACTGATGAGCAGAGCCGGACTAATGTCAGTCATATCTTTGCTATTGGTGACGTAAGCGGCGGCATGCTACTGGCACACAAAGCCAGCTATGAAGGCAGGATAGCCGCTGAGGTCATCGCCGGCAGGAAAGCAGCCTTTGATGCCAGAGCTATCCCAGCAGTTGTTTATACCGATCCTGAAATAGCCACAGCAGGCTTATCAGAAGATGAGTGCAAAGAGCAAGGTATTAAATACCGCTCAGTTAAATTCCCTTGGGCAGCATCAGGCAGAGCAATTGCCAATGGTGACACTGCAGGCCTTACGAAGCTCATCATCGAAGAAGGAACCGAAAGGGTGCTGGGAGCAGGCATAGTTGGCAAAAACGCCGGCGACCTCATCTCCGAAGCCGTGTTAGGCATCGAGATGGCAGCACGCGTCAGCGACATCGCCCTCACCATTCACCCGCATCCAACAGTATCAGAAACCATCATGGAAGCTGCAGAGCTGTATATGGGGCATCCCACTCATGTGGCTCCGCCGCGGAAATAATAGCTTTTTCGAACACGTATCCCCTTTTCGGTAAGCGTATCCACCCCAAACCCCTCCTTAGCCAAGGAGGGGCTTAGATCTTTCCCCCTTGGCTAAGGGGGATACAGGGGGATACGAGAAGCTCCGGCACTACTTCCACTCCGGCAACCTCCCCGGTGTCAGCGGCGCTCCAATATCACCCATCTTCTTGTCCATCTTATCAAACTCCAGCATGAGAGCTTTTGTTTTGTTATATAGTGGAGCAAATTCTTCGGCTGCTATTTCGTATTGCTGCTTGGCACTTCCCGGGATATCGGAGAAATTGCCATACAGACCGTACATTGCTACACCGGCTCTCTGACGAAGAGATACATCACCATCGAGATCAAGCTGACCCGGGGTGCGATCACCATTCATCATCACCTGAAGATCCTTAACCTTTTGTTCAAGAGCCCTTACCTCAGTGAGCAGATCAGCTGCTTCCTGACCGCGGAACACTTTCGTTGCGGCTAAGTAAGGAGCGATCTTTTTACTCATGTCGCCAATAGCCTGAGAAACAGCACCAACAGCTCCATTGAGCTCTATTGCTTTTTTCTTGAACGCAACAAGTTCTGAGCGATCTTTGGCAGGTAGAGAAAGATTGTTCAGTGCCTTAATATTAAAACTCACCGGACCAGCTAGCTCTGTTACCTCACCTTTAACATTTTTCGACATTCTTACTTTATAGGTACCGGGAACGACTTCAATTCCAGAAGATGAAAGACCGGATGTTTCTGAAGCATCTCTACTACTCACCGAATAGCTTGAAGGATACTGCATATCCCAGTTGATGACATTCAGACCTTTACCTAATGGCTTTCTCATTTCCCTGATGAAATTACCTTGCTCGTCGGTGATAGTGAAAATAAGGTATGATGGCAACTCATCCTGCTCTGCGTTCCATTGTTCCACAGTTGGATATCCAACAGCCTCACCAGCTTCCCTCCTTTTGCCTTCTGCCTTCTCCCTTTCTGCCTTAAGAGATGTAACTCCTTCTTTAACCCAGTACTTGATAACTACCCCATACTCTGGATTTGGTGCGCTGTAATAATCTTCACCCTGGAAGCCTTTTGTTCTGCTTCCAAGTCCTCCAAGAGGTCTCCAACGATTGAACATCAAAGCATCCTTGATAGTTAAAATAGCGCCTTCTTTTTCTTTTAAATCAGGATTAATATCCCTTAGGGCTGCATAATTATCGAGGACATAGAAACCACGACCGAAGGTTGCAAGAACAAGATCGTTTTCTCTCTCCTGAATGGCCATATCGCGGACATTAATTGTTGGTAATCCTGATTTTATTCTTCTCCATTTCTCGCCACCATCAAGAGTAACAAATACTCCATACTCTGTTCCTGCAAAGAGGATATCAGGATTCACATGATCCTGCTCGAGAGCATAAACAGCACCTTCGGGTAGATCTGAACTAATATTTATCCATGTTTTTCCCTTATCGGTACTCTTGTAAACATAAGGGGTAAAATCACCACTTTTATGGTTGTTAAATGCTGCATAAACAACATTCACATCGTGCTTATCTGCAATGAGATCATACACATAGGTTGTAGCCGGAACACCTGCAAAGGTATTTACCTGACGCCAGTTCTTTCCATCATCTTCTGTCACACTGATCTGGCCATCATCGGTACCGGCATATAATAAACCTGCTTGTAATCTCGACTCATCCAGAGAGACAACAGCTCCATATCTTGAAGTAGATCCATTTTTCGCGACAGCGTCCATTGGCCAGACCTTGCCCATTACAGGCAATAAGTTTCTATCGATATTCTGATCCAAATCTTCGCTGATCACCTCCCATGAGTCACCTCTGTCGGTTGATTTAAACACTTTGTTTGCTGCAAAATATAATGTCTTATGGTCGTGGGTGCTAACCAAAACGGGTGAATCCCAGTTCCAGTTATACTCTTTCTCGCCTTTTCTTTCTTTCGGCTGAATCATTCTTGACTCACCACTTTTTTTATCACCGCGCGACCGGTTTCCCTGTTGGGATTGAGTATCAATACTATTGGGATCGACAGGATCAACAACTGATTCGAACCCGTCACCTGTAGAAGTAACAATCCAATCGGCAGTAACAATCCCATGATCACTAAGGGTTTGTGATGGGCCAACCATGCTGTAATTATCCTGGGTTCCACCCATAACATTGTAGAAAGGATAAGCATTATCCACACTCACTTTATAAAATTGGGTAACAGGCAGGTTGGTAAACATCCTCCATGTATTACCTCTGTCGAAAGTTTCATATACACCGCCATCAGTCCCTTCCATATGGTGGAGAGGATTTGTAGGATCTATCCACAGGCAGTGGTTATCAATATGCTTACAACTCTCTCCTCTGTTGTTGAAAGTGGCACCACCATCAACTGAAACCAGGGTATAGGTATTCATCAGGTAAACTCTGTTTTCATCCACTGGATCAGCAACTACTTCCTGATAATAATTTCCTGATGTTGTGGTGCTACTCATCTTCTGCCATGAAGCTCCGCGGTTAGTGCTTTTATAGAATCCTCCACCCGGTCCTTCTACAACAGCATAGATAATCTCAGGATTAGCTGGTGAGATATCCATACCAATACGTCC
>CAYUNU010000421.1:0-3762 GCA_964446195.1 uncultured Porphyromonadaceae bacterium
ATAAAAAGGCCTGTCCGCAGGCTTTCTTGACCAATAAAAACTCCATTGTCCATTCAGGCTGGAGTAAAATTCCGAGCCCTCCATCTTTTGCGTTTCATCAGAACTCCTAGGTCCGTAAGTCATGAAGCTAGCCCTGGGCAGCTCCCTGTTTTGATTAAAAACACCCGGATTCTCCCAGTCGCGAGGTACCTTCTCAGTAAAAGGCACGTCCTCATATTTTTGAAAACCCGGTTTGCAGCCAGCCAGTGCAACAGCCATAAAAACAGCTATCGGGATTATGGATTTTATGTTCATGATATTTCAGTAATTAATATTTTGGGCTAAGATTAAGTTTCTCTTGTGCAAATTTTATCGATTCATTCTGTACCTCTTCCCAGCTGCCTGAAGTCAGATGACAGGACGTAACATGATCGCCTGCGTCAGAAAAAGCCGTCTCACATTTCATGTCATCAGAAGTACCAAGCTCTTCATACATCCATCTTATAGCTTCCACGCTCACTGTATTATCCTGATTTTCTTCGTCTTTATAATAATATGCCACAAAACTTGGAACTTTTACTTTCGCAAACAAATCCTCCTTCATGGTAGTCGACACCAATTGCTGCAGGTAAACAGGACCTTCAGCCCTTTGCTTGGTATACCAGTATGGGTCGGTTTCAGGATCGCTTTCGGTGTATCTGTAATCACCACCTACTATAAGCCGACCGATCTGTAATCCCCAGGGTAGGGTAAGAATTGCAGCAGCTTTGTTATAAATTCTGATATTAGGCGAATAAAGAAATAATCCAGCAATATCTTCCGGGTATTCAGCAGCCAGCTTCAAAGCCAAAGTGCCTCCTGTTGAACAACCCATCAGGATAATTTTTTCACCAAGAGCTTTAGCCAGCACCAGGGACTGCTTAGCCGACTCCCACATAACATCAGGAGTATTATTCAGAAGAGCATCTTCAGTAACAAGACCATGCTCTGCCAGCCGAGGAATAAAAGCATTCATCCCAAAATGGTGAGCAAAATTCACATGAACAGGATTACCCTCTTCCGGCGAAGCTGAGTAGCCATGAAGATAGAGTAGGCAATATTGGGTTTTCTCTTTTGTGCTATCATTGGCCCATACCAAGCGGGATTCATTCCCGGGTTTTAGAATGCCTGCCCCGGCATCAATTGCCCTGATCATCTCCTCCGCCATCTCAGTAGATCTTACTTCTGAAGGAAGATCAGTGTTATATGCAGGTTTCGCTTGCTTTGGCCCCAGAAGAAACCCAAAAACCAATAGAACTAAAATCAGAATAAAAATTTTACGCCCTTTATTTCTCATAATGATATTTTTAAACAATATTATTAATCATAAAATAATTTCCCCTGATCAAAATTAACCAGAATATCAGCAATATGCATACATCGGATCGGAAGATTTTGCTTCTTAAAATAAGTTTCCATGTGTAAGATACACGACGACTCCGTGGTCACTACATAATCAGCTCCCGTGGCTGAAGCATTAACAGCTTTTTGATGAGCCATAGCAGTAGATATCGCTTCATGCTTCACCGCAAATGTGCCCCCAAAACCACAACAGGTATCACTTTCTTCCATCTCAATGATCTTCAAACCCGACACATGTGATAACAGAGTACGAGGCTCGCTCGTAAGGCCGTATTCCCTTAATGCAGCACAGGAATCATGAATCGTTATCTTGGCGTTAAACTTTGCGCCCAGATCAGTAACTCCCATCTGGTTTACCAGGAAATCTGTCAGTTCAAATAAATTCGACTTCAGCTTCCTGTAATTATTCATGTAGATGGTGTTTTCTAATAAATCAGGATAATAATTCTTTACAAAGGAGGTGCAGGAAGCAGAAGGACTAACAACAGGCCTTGATGCGGGAAAATCATCCAGGTACTTAACCGCCAACTCCCTTGCTATATCCCAATGCCCGCCATTAAAAGCAGCCTGACCGCAGCATGTTTGGTTGGTGTTATAAAACACTTTCAATCCAAGATTCTCAAGTATCTTAACCGTATTCTCAGCAGTCTCGGGATACAACTGATCAATAAAACACGGAACAAACAGATCAACTTCGGTGAACTTTTTCATGCCCGTAAAGGTACAAAAAGAGAAGGTGCCTAAAAGATATTTTTGGCAATCCTGACAATGTTATCAGCACGCCCCATGGTAAAGAAGTGGATTACCGGTACCCCGGCAGCCAACAGCTCCCTGGACTGATTAACTGCCCACTCCACACCAAGTTCCCTAACTGCTTTATTATCTACACATTTCTCCATCTCAATGGCTAGATCAGGAGGTAGATCTACTTTGAAGGTCTGAGGCAACAAGTTCAAGTGCTTCTTGATCGAAACAGGCTTTATCCCTGGAATAATTGGAACGTTAATCCCCATTTCACGGCACTTCTTTTCAAATTCAAAAAACTTCTGATTATCGAAAAACATTTGAGTAACGATATACTCGGCTCCTGCATCTACCTTGGCCTTCAAATATCTCAAATCAGTATCCAGGTTTGGCGATTCGGCATGCTTCTCAGGATATCCGGCTACACCGGCTGAGAAACTAGTGGGAGTAGCCTGCTCTATATCTTCATCCAGATACTTGCCATTATTCATGTCCATCACCTGCTTGAGCAGGTCGAGCGCATGTTCGTGGCCATTCTCATTCGAGACAAACCTACCCGAGAATTGATCTGCATCTCCCCTAACAACCAGCACATTGTGGATATCCAGATAGTTTAAATCAATTAAAGCATCCTCAGTATCCTCCCTGGTAAAACCGCCACAGATAAGATGGGGCACTACGTCAACCTGATACTTGTTTTTTATTGCAGAAGAGATTGCAACTGTTCCTGGCCTCTTCCTTACAACCCTGGGCTCCAATAATCCTGACTCCCTTTTTTTCAGCACTATCTCAGGCTGATGGTAGGTGATATTGATATAGGATGGTTTAAACTCCATCAATGGATCCAGAGTAGAGAAAATCTCATGTATGCTAGCCCCCTTTGTTGGAGGCAGAATCTCAAAAGATATCTTGGGACGATCAGACTGCTGTAAATGATCAGGAATTCTCATTTCTACTGGAAATTTAGATTATTAGTAAGCTGCTTCTTAAGATCCTCTATGGACACACCCCTCTTGGAAGAATATGCTTCAAGCTGATCAGGAGAAATCTTCCCTACATTAAAATACCTGGAGTCGGGATGAGAGAAATAAAGTCCGGCAACAGACGCTCCCGGTATCATGGCAAGCGTTTCGCTTAATCTTATCCCCGTTCGTTGCTCTACCTCCAAAAGTTCAAAGATGGTCAGTTTTTCCAGATGATCAGGACAGGCCGGATAACCTGTTGCCGGCCTGGTACCTTGATATTCTTCTCTCAAGATAGTACTTATAGGTAGATCCTCATCAGGAGCATAGCCCCAGAATTCCTTCCTTACCCTATAGTGAAGGTACTCGGCGAATGCTTCGGCCAGCCTGTCGGCCAAGATCTTAACCATGATAGCTGAAAAATCATCATTGTCCTCTTCAAATTCCTTCGCAATAGCATCGAGCCCTAGTCCGGCGGTTACAGCGAAGGTACCTATGTAATCTCTTTTACCCGTATCAAGCGGTGCAATAAAATCAGACAGGCAATAATTTGGCCCATCCGTTTTCACCTCCTGATTTCTCAGATGTAAAAATCTGGTTTTAATCTTATCTGTATCAGGTGAGTCAAAAATCAGGATATCTTCATCAACAGAATTTGCAGGAAAAATACCGTAAA
>CAYUNU010000422.1:0-3762 GCA_964446195.1 uncultured Porphyromonadaceae bacterium
GAAATCATGAACAACATTGCGCCAATAACATCTCTTTCTACAACTATTTCAAAATATCTTACTAAAAACGGCCAAATTATTGACAAGCAAGATCTTGATTCAACCATTATTGCAAACACCGTTAAAGCAGTCAGTGTAATAGAAGAAAGAAGCATTGGTTTAATGAACTTCGTAGAGAATTACCGGAGATTCACAAAACTCCCGGCACCCAAACTGTCAGAAGTAAATCTCTCAACCTTAATTGAACATGATATATTAGCTGCTTGTACCTTCCCTTGTTATAGCTCTATAAAATTTGAAAAAAATATACCTGAAAACATTATGATTGTAACCGATCATAAGCTTTTATCTCAAGTTCTTATTAATCTTTTAAAAAATGCCTGTGAAGCACTAGTTTTTGGAAATGTAGCTAAGCCCAAAATAATAGTCAAATTGATAAAAACTTATAACTCCATAAAAGTGGAGGTCACTAATAATGGGCCATCTATTCCACCAGAAATCAGAGAACAAATTTTCGTTCCCTTCTTCACCACTAAAGAAGAAGGATCCGGTATTGGGCTGAGCCTCAGCAAACAAATAATGCTAAAAATGAATGGAGATGTACTATTGAATTCGAAAGAAGAATTGACAACTTTTACAATAATCCTAAACTAGAAATATTAAGGCTTTTGTATATTTATAAACTGAAATTTAACCTATGGATTCAATAAATATATGGAACACCCTTGCAATTACTCTATTAACTGTAATTGGTGGAGTATGGACTTTTTTCAAACTTTTTTATAAATATAAAACCAAAGTATTATTTATAACCAACTGCCAGATCCTTCATAAAACTATTTGGGAGGCAATGTGTGACAGACCTGAGCTAAAGATCAAAAAACATGGTAATGAGGATTTTGCCTTCCGCCCTCTGGTTCTTTTACCCCATAGTTTAAAAAAGTATTCTGATGTAAAAAATGGACAAAAAGCTACTTTGGAGAATGTGAATGGCAAAAGTGAAAATAGCCTGAAGATCATCGCAGAAATTTACTGGATACCCAAAGACATGGATCCTTGGAGCACCATAAAACATCCCGTTTTCTCACTTATCCTTCGTCGGTATTTTGGCATTGAACGCCCTATGTATCAGGATGAAGACGTAAATGATACAGAGAAAAACCCTGAATGGATGCCTGTCGAACACTCCGACGAACACCTTGTAGCTCTTAACCGCGCTGATACAGCCAAAAAAAGAATTCTTTGGGCCGTCTCCAAATCTTACACCTACAGGTTTTTCAATCCCTATGATGGAACTTACCATCGAAAAACTGCACCAGATAACTTTATAGAATACTGCGGTTTGTCGATCGTTCTGCGAAAACGATCTTTAGCCCATTCTGAGAAAGATTAAATTAATACCAATGATACTAAAATACAAAACAGGTAAACTCCCACCAAACTTCATAGTCCTAGGAACCATGTTGTTAGGTATTGGCATCTGGAGAATGGTAGTCCTCGACTGGAAAGGTATTCTGTACTTCTTAATATCCTTAGTTCTGCTTTTCTTGAAGTCTGGAGTTTTGATTGATACAGAAAATAAAAGAATAAAAGAATACACCAGCTTATTTGTAATTTTAAAAGGAAAGTGGGAAAGCATACAGTCAATTATTAGTCTAGAAATCATCAAAACATCAGAAACAACGAGGATGAGCGCTGCCTCAATAAGTAGAACTGATACTAAGGAAGTGTATAAACTCTTTCTAAACTTACCTGATAATGATATTGAATTTATATCAGGAGAAAAAGAATACATCCAGAAAAACGCAGAAAAATTATCATCAGCACTGCAAGTTTCTCTAAAAGATAACAGCAATTGATATACTGAGTAAAAGGTCTTTAAACATCAAAAGCAAGGTAAAAGCCAACAAACCTTTCCTTCTTATAATAGAACTGGTTCATAAGACTCCTTCCATTGTAATACTGAACACCTATCCTCATCCTGATCTTATACTTTTCCTGAGGAAGTAGGTAGCCTGCTGTATAATTGATGTTTGGAGAGAAGCCATTCTCCTGGTAAACACTCCAGTTGAAGCCTGCGAACAGACCTCCGGCTTTTTGAAATCTGCCGGCGAAATAATACTCAATATCAGCCCCTGCCAGGTAATTCATATAAGCATAAGTATGAGGCTTCGACTGTCGCTCACCAAGAAAATCAGTTCCCGGCTGAAAATATCCTACTTCCCCATAAACCGTTAGGATGTTCAAATCCTCTCTTCCAATGAAATACAAAGGTTTCACTGCAGCACAAACCCGAAAATCATCATTTACCCCAGCTCGCATTTTTGCCGGATCAACATCAGACACCGAATTAACAGTTCCGCTGGTAAATTCATCACCAATATGTGTGCAAATATGATGTTTGGAAAATCTTAGAAAAAGCCATTCTGTAGGGTTACCAGACAAGGCAAAATAATATATTCCATCAAGACCTATCATATCATTTCCCTTCTGCCGGAGAGCAAGAGGTAACATTACTCCTATTTCCCCCTCAATACCAAGCTTTGGATTATTCTTTGGCCTAAACTGAAATAATGACATCCTGATAGCAGGCGAGATAACCAGATGTCCACGATAATCGCCTCCACTGTTAATCTCATCTGCAAAATCAAGATCAGAGTACTTCATGTATTGAGTCCCGATAGAACTTCTATTCCCCAGTGGATCTGCCAGATAGGTGGGGTAAATATTCTTCAACCCAACAATTCTCAAATCACCAATACCAACATTGAGAGAGGATGCAGAATCTTGTGCATTAAGCAGGCCCGCACAAAACAACAGGCATATAATTAGTATGTTTCTCATCTTTTCTTAGTTTATTGTTCCAACCCAGATATCATTATCAGGTCCCATATCCCCAGTTTCTCCTCCCATAACATATACCTTGTCATTGAAAATTAACCTGACATACGAATGACGCCCGTTGAAGGCAGAGCCCTCTGAATCCACAACCCAATCCCCGCTATTCTCCTTTCGGTATGTGTAATGGAGGTTGCTCCAGGCCATGTGAAATTTCTTATAAGAATCGGCCTTACCGGGGAAAATCCACAAATTGTTCCGATACTGAAACAAATCATGCCCCGCCCTACCAATCACCAGCGAAGTATCTGCCTCCCATACTACACCATCATCCGAGTACCAAACTGCTGCATAATTCTCAATCGGATGACTATAATTATTCTCCGTTTCCAGGAGTTTTCCATGTACACCACCATGAATATAGAGGCGCCCCTCGTCCTTATCGAAAAAAGCAGCTAATTCGGAGCGATCGCCGAAATCTGAAGAGCTCACTTGCTCCCAGCTAATACCATCAGTGCTCCTCCATAAATCATTATAATATTTAAAGGAATAAAGCCCACTGTAGTTCTCTCTCATTGCCGAACCTCCAATAATATACAGATAATCAATCCCCCCAAAACTTACATTGACGGTACTGTGATTGAAACGCGGATTCCATTCCTGTATAGTTGTATCTGCATATGAATCTGTCCTGGGCTTAATCTGTATCCAGGTCACTCCATCAAGCGACTTCCAAACATCATTTGTATATTGTCGATATCCGGTGGCTTCATCCACCTCAAACCCACCAATAAGATAAAGAGCCTCGCCAGTCCCGTCGTCAAAAACATTTACTGTGTGCCCCCTTCGTCCTTTCCACGGTGCTTCGTCTGTTTCAAGCTCCCAGCTTATCCCATCTTCAGACGACCAAATATCTTCAAGGTA
>CAYUNU010000423.1:0-3747 GCA_964446195.1 uncultured Porphyromonadaceae bacterium
CATCCCCTTCCTGGATCAGGTCAAAGGAGATCTTGATACCGGTGATCTCCTCAAACGCCTTGGCCAGTACCTTGGCTTCATACTCGTGGGTTGGGATTGTCTCGGAGACCACCTTGATTTTCATACCCTTACCTACCTATTTAACATTTTTGTTTACCTGCTGAGCCATCAATTTAACCAGCTCAATACCGCGAGGCCCGTAGCAATGAGGTTGTTTACGACCATATTCAATATGGCCGTCATAATATGGATCCGTAGTATTCTCTAAAAATCCTTCAAGAAGCTCCATGGCATTGTTAAGATAAAAAGAATCCATGTCACCTGTATAAATGAACAATTTACCTTGAAGATCCTTGCCAATATACTCCCAGCTGCTCTTCAGATACTCATGCAAATCATACTTTTTCCACTGTTCGGCAACCTCATGATTGATCTCTCCACTTCGCTTATCCCAAACACGTTTTGGATATCCATCTGAGTCTATCGGACTGAAGGCAGCCTCCCAAATATCCCACTGACCACCTGATCGACTATTATCTCCCACTACCAATTCGTAGAGGTTTTCATTAGCCATAGTCGATCTGATATTCCCATCCGTACTCCGTGTGTTCGGTCGCTCAATCCTGATCCAATCCCTTTCAGTATAATAGGCATTGTCGTCCTCATAGATATTAACAATCTGATGGTAATTAAAATCAACAGGATCGGAACAAAGAGAGTAACATCCACCGTAAAAATCAGGATGAAAAATTTGTTGGGCTAAAACTATCCATCCACCAGTTGAACCTCCCGACAAGATACGTGCATATGGTTCACTGATTATCCTGAATTTATCTTCCAGATAAGGAATTAACTCCTGATTTATTGCATCATCATATGGCCCAACATTAGGAGAATTTACAGCATACGAGTCGTCATAATATGGACAAGGATGAAGAATTTTTATTGCCAACATCGGAGGACACTCATCCGACATCCAGAAATCTGTAAAGCTTTGGTCGGATCTTCTTGAATTAGCAGGAGGCCCGCTGGGGTCACGAAAACCAAATGGAACACCAAGTCCAAAATGACCATGTTGATAGTTTACGGGATATAACTGATCTGTATCCTCATCATATCCTTTGGGAATAAGGACAGTTGCTCCAAGATACATGTCCTGTCCCCAAAAATCAGAAAGCATCTTACTCCTGATTTTTATACGCTTCACCATTTTCGTGTCTGGAGGGACCTCTACCGCCGGATTAGTGTGTTTACAGACAAGCTCAATAGTTTCTGATTTTGAAGGATCGATATATACTTTTTTAACATCAGAATACATATTCCCCTCCCCTCTTTTCCAGCTCTGCCCCTCCCAGTTATCCTTATGCATCCAAAGAGTATGTCCATCGGATCTTTTGAACTCAGTGTAGACATTTATAAAGCCCTGCACATAATACTCTCCGGCAGGAATATCCCTGATGCTTTCAAGAGGGTAGCCAAAAACAGTATCACTAATTGTCGCTCCCTGACCGGGCTTTAGATTATTTACATCCATCCCCCAAAAAGGAACTCCTGATATTCCCACCTGATCCTTGGGTGGACGCCTGTCGTTAGTCGAAATCATAAGGTAAACACGACCCGTAAGATCTGCCGGGTATATGCTCTCATCATAAGAAATATTGAATTTCAAACCTTTTGAGTCAGCTTGTCCATGCAAAAAAGGAACAAATGAAACAGAAAGAAGAAGAAGGGTAAAGAATTTTCGAAGCATAGCGAATAAAATTAGACCCATAAAAGTAACACATAGAAAATAATCTGCCAGCTATATCTCAACTATTAAATCTTGAATCTTGAATCTTGATCCAAGATCCTCAGCCTCCAATACCATAAGCGATCATCACCTCCCCATGTCTGATGTATAGAACGCCCTTATGTATAACCGGGTGGGCCCAATGGGGACCTTTACCCTCGTCGACCCTGAATGTAGAAATGATATCCAGTTTTTCCCGGTTTGGTTTAACAAGAGCAACGTTTCCACGCTTTTCTTCATATATATAAAGTAGTCCATCGGCATAAATAACCTGTCCCTTATTATTCCACTTTTCCTCCCATAAGGTTTCTCCTGATTCCCAATCAACACACAACCAGTTTCCATTGCTGTTATTAATCCAGTTTGATCCATACAGACTACCATCTATTAACACATTACCTCCCATGTGGGTGTCGAAATCCCATGACGACCAGTTAATGCTAACATCATTTCCATCCTCATTAAGCGATAGTTGTATTGTTGGATGATCATATCCCTTGTTGAGGAGCACCTTCCCTTCGGAATAGATAGGAGTGTTGCAATTAGTTATGATCATTCCCCTTACCGACTGCCGGGTTTCTCTGTTTATATAATCAAATTTCCAAAGGAAACTCCCATTAGCAGGATCAATCCCATGAGCCCAATTTGCCGTGATATTAACAAGCATATCCCGACCATTATGATTGACGTATAGTGGAGAAACATAAGCTGATGAATCAGGAATAGGAGCAGATTTCCACACAAGTTTTCCTGATTCTGCATCCAAGGCAATGGTTGTAGTTTCATATCCGGCAGGAGAATAAAACACCTTATTATCCACAATTAAGGGTGATTCTGATGGCCCGTAAATATTAAAAATCCCGGAATGCTCCTCGCTTGCATTTACATACCAGATTTTCTTGCCTGTTTTGGCATCATGACAAGCCACTTCTCCTTGTCCGCTGATCATATACACCTTGCCATTGTAAACTGTTGGTGTTGTACGGGTTTCAGGAAAAGATCTATCCCAGGCCTTTCCAAATTCCACTTGCCAAACCATGCTGCCATCATAATTCAAAGCAGAAAGATACTCAAGCGAATCCTTTCTTCCCGTCACATAAATATACTCCTCCCCCATTGCAGGTGAAGAATACCCACTGAAAACACCATCATTCGACCAGAGCTTTTTTGGCCCCTCTTCAGGCCATTCCTTCAGTAAACCTGTTTCTTCATAAACGCCAGTTCTACCTAGTCCCCTCCATTCTGAAACAACCTGACTGTAAGATGATTGGAAAACTAAACATACTGCAATTGCAAATAAAACCCTCATACTCTATCTTTAGTAAGGGGGCAAATATAGAAAATAAGACAGAACCATTAACAACCTACTGCATACTGCCTACTGCCGACTGACGACTGCATACTATTCAACTCCCAGTTCGTCGCTGAATATCCAGGCATCCATTCCTTCACGAGGGTGCCCCTGAAATAAAACCTTTGGGTTAATTGCTCTGAAACGGATGAACCTTAATTTCTCCGCAGGAAAACTTATCCTGATTTTAGTGATTTTTGCTTCAAGAGAAGTGTCTGTTAACAAGTTCTTCTGTGCCAAAAGATGGTACTCTTTGCCATCGACCGAGCCAAATATTTCAACTGATGAAGGAAACATAACACGTGTCATCCCTGCATGTTGGAAAAATCTTATCCATGCGCCGCTAACTTCAGTTTCCTCATCCAGATCAAGCACAACATCAAGATCCTTTTTCTGAAAACCCTGCCAATTAGGATGATCTCCTCTCTTGGAGGCTAATTGGGCATCGGTCAATGATTTTTCCTTTGAACCAGCATAGGACTCTTCCCATTGTGAGGCATAGCTTACCATTTTGCCAGTTGCAAAATTAGGTAAATCATCTAAGCTTGTCATAAAACCCAGAGACTGCCCTTCCCTAAAAGTTTTTGCTCTGAGTGCTTGTCCGGCT
>CAYUNU010000424.1:0-3716 GCA_964446195.1 uncultured Porphyromonadaceae bacterium
TTATTTTCTCTCACCAATTCTTTCTCCCATTTTAACTGTAGTTTCATATCCCTTTGCTGTATTGGTCAATAAATCCTCATCAATCCGGATTTTACCTTTTTCAAAAAGCAATACTATAGTTGATCCCCCAAATTTGAAGTAGCCTTTCTCTTCTCCTTTTTGCACATAACCCCCTGCAAAAGTTTGTTCGATGCTTCCTACCATAGTGGCACCAACTTCGGCCATAATAACATCACCAAACATAGGATTTGAAAGAATTGAATATTCACGTTTATTTAGACAGAAAATTTCAGCCTTTTTGCGCAAAGCAAAGGGATTGACCGAATAGTAGTCACCATCAATCTTTTTGTTTGGAGATATATTTCCACTGACTGGAAAATGAAAACGATGGTAATCGACCGGTGCTAACCGGATTAAGAGCAAGGCACCATCATGATACTTTTGTGCAAGATCAGGATTATCCAAAAAGGAGCTTACATCAAAACGATATCCTTTTACTAAAAAATCGGAGTTGCTAATATCAGAATAAGTCAAAATTTTACCATCGGCAGGTGACACAACAATACTTGAGCTGGTATCAATCGGTCTTGCATCATCCTTAAGCTTTCGGATAAAAAAATCATTAAAAGTGCTGAACTCCTGTTCTTGAGCAAGGCTCATATCTATATCATAATCTTCTACAAAAGGATCTATCTTTTTCGCTGAAGAAGTGCGATCCATCATATGACCATAAATCGTTGAGACAAACTTTCGTTTTGCTAAGGCCCACAAAGTAGCTTCTCCAATTGGATTGTAATATAACCATACCAACCACTTTTCTCCGGCTACCTTTTCGATATTTATTTGCCCACTGTCTCTTTGATAATATCGAATAGAATCTTGAGGCGGTATTGGATAAAGGGCCAGACCAATAATTATTACAAACAACAGCAAAACAATGCCCCACCTCTTTTTAGCTTTTGTCAATTTCATGCTTGCTTTGTTTGACGTTTAATCCTTCTTCAATTTTTTTATCATCCAAATATTGCAAGATGTGTGTCCAGAAAAACCAAGTGCCTTGTTAAGCCTTGAAAATCCTTGTTTTTCATACAACCGAACCGCATTGGCAAACTCAGGTAAACTCTCAAGGTATAATTCTGAGTAACCAAATTCTATTGCAGACTCAATACTTCTTTCCATTAATGCTTTTCCTATTCCTTTACCTCTGGATTGTTTTGAGAGATAGAATTTGACTAGTTCAGTGCAATGTTCAGGAAGTCCTGTAGTAGGATAAACACCACAACATCCAACAATTTCTTCATTTATTTCAGCAACCCATAAAGCAGATTTCTCAATTTTAAAAAACTCGTATAAATTATCGGTTGTTGGGTCGGAATAAACAGTTCCATGTCTCGGAGCATTGTGTTCTATGAATACCTTTCTTATCAAATTAGCAAGGTGGATCTCGTCGGATTTTTTAACTGGCCGTATATTCATATTTCTTTATAATAAATTGATAATTCCAAAGTTCCCTTCCTATTAAATCCCCTTGATATACTGCTGACAGGTAGTATTGCGAATATTCGCATTCAAATCTACAATATTCTCAGTTTCACCTTTAATAATCCCTTCAAAAAAATCAATTATCCTGATTTTATCAATGCTAATTTCTGTGTTTGTTTTGATATCCGACAAATCAATGAGAAATCCGGAGAACTTTTCAGGAAAATCATTTACAACATTGGTATTAAGGTAATTATACTCATTATAAACAGAGTGAAAATTGCCAGGACTTTTATCAATAACAAAGCTTTCTCCTTGCATATTCCTGATAGAGGAATTTTTCGCGCAACCCGAAATGCATTTGCTGTCTATAACACTCTTTTTACACCCCTCAACCTGCTGCGAAAGACACTGCCTGCTAGTCATTAAAACAATAGGATGATAAATACTGAAGTAAAGATCAAATCCGGCTGGTTTCCTTATCGACCTTATTTGATCCTGGTTCAATTCATTTGAAATAAACGCCCCACAACATCCTGAAATTTCATTTAAACACAACAAACTATATGAATTCGTAATATTCATGTAAGGCCCCGAGATCCAGGCAATCCCCAGGTCGCTAGCTGCATTCGCAATTCCTGTATTATTGCTTACAAGCAGTTCCGGCCTCACTTCCTCGAGAAAATCAACTGCTGCTTGATAATCTTCTCCAATCAATATTGCAGGAAACCAAGGTATTACATCAGGATATTGTTTAAAAAAATCTATATAATACGAGAGTTCACCTGTAAGCACGGCAGGGAGCTTGAAGTAAATATCCTCTTTTCTCTTTTCATAAAGAGTAATGTCCTCTTTATCTGATATCAGCACAGACAAACCTGGCCTTCTACTAATATCTGAAGATCCTTGTAATTTAGGCAATACTACCGGAGCAAAATAAATACCGGAATCGTTAATCTGACATAAAAACTTCTTCCTGATAGAGTTAAGCTCTTTAAACGGTAGATAAAGATCGTCGCCCAAAGCATCCAAATTCAATTCTTCAATAAAGTATTCTGTGTCATCCAGAAATCTTAGCCTTTTTAGAAAAACAGCTGAATTTAATGGTTCTGTCCCCCTAGCCGACAAGCTGCTGTTCGATAAAACAGTATAGTGATCATCAGGAGTACTAAACTCTACTCTGAGCGGCTCACCTTCACTACCAGATATGTGAACAATTACAGGAACCTTCCCTATATGTACCTCATCAATAATCTTCCTGATTTCAGATTTTATCCTGATTTGCTCTTCATACAAGCCTTCCTGCCCGGATGCTATCGAACTATCTCTGGGATTGTCGATGAACATATCATTCCTGATAACACCCTTTAAAAATGAATTTGAGAAATCACGGTTAAATACCTTATAAAGTGCACTATCATCACCAGAAAAAACTGCTTTTTCCTGATGTGCCTCTATACGATCTCTCCAAGTCTTAACAACAGTAAACACATAATCAAAGCCCTTTATCCTGCCCTCAATCTTAAGTGAATCAAGCCCAGCTTCAGAAAGCTCCTCCAAATCGTGAAAAGCAGAATTATCCTTCAAGTTTAAAGGGTAGTTCTTACCTGCCAGAGTGGTCTCATACTGATCACGGCATGGTTGACTGCATCTTCCCCTATTGCCGGAATTACCGTTCATAACAGAACTCATATAGCAAAGCCCGGAAAAGGAAATACAATATGAGCCGTGAACAAAAACCTCAGACTTAATATCATTATCACGACAAATGGCAGTCAGGTATTTGATTTCTCGTATGCTCAATTCCCTTGAGAGATTCAATCGTTCAGCACCTAGCCTAGCAAGAAACCTCACCTGCCCCTCATTATGGGTGGTCATCTGTGTTGAAGCATGTACCTTGAGGCTAGGGAAATATCGGGATATCAAATAGAAAAGGCCCAAATCCTGAATAATTACTCCGTCAACATTACTGTTTACCAGCCGGTTCAGCACTTTCACAAGTGCTGCAATTTCACTGTCAACAAATACTATGTTTAGAGTAAGAAAAAACAAACAATTGTTTTGGTGAGCAAATCGGATTATTACTGCTAAGTCTTCAACATTTATATTGTCAGCTCTATTCCTGGCGTTAAAACGATTAAGACCGCAATAAACAGCATCTGCACCTGCTGTACAAGCTGCTTTTATAGAATCCAAATCCCCGCCGGGAGCCAACAATTCGATTTTCCTCATTG
>CAYUNU010000425.1:0-3709 GCA_964446195.1 uncultured Porphyromonadaceae bacterium
AGTTGCCGGTATGGAAGAAAGAGATCTTCAACGACGGCACTCATCACTGGCAAGGAGCTTAGTTGAGTTACTGCTTCTCTGTAGAATCCTTAATTACCACTGAAGGATCCAGCAAGGCCTGGTAGGTGTTTTTATCATTTAGAACCTCTCTTGCTTTCTTGAGAACAGGGTCGCTTAGCAGTGTATATTCTATTCTACCCTTGTGATAATAATATCTACTGATTATCTCTTCGGAGAGAAGGCTTGAGAGCTCATCTTTAAACAGTTCCAGATCTTTCCCCGGGTCGTGAGCCAGCTTTTCCTCCAGAGCTTTCAGGTTCTCTTCGGCAAGGTCAAAATATTTTTCCTTTTTAGCTGTAGCTATCAGTTGTTTCAGCTCCTTCTCCGTTCCTGTTTCGTAGGTGAAGTTATCATTCAGAAGCTCTTGTTTAAATTTCTCATAATCCTGTGAGCTCAGTTTAAAAGATGCTACCGGACCGGCATCCTCAATGGTGTTTCTATATTCTGTAGCAAAATCGAAGAATTTGTTTTGGTACACCATTGATGTTGCCATCTTGCTCAGGTATCTGGGCTCCAGTTTTACATCAGGAAAAACCCCACCCCCATCATAAACCGTTCGTCCCCCGGAGGTTTTGTACTCAGAGATCAGTGAATCAGGAATTTTACCCACGCTGCCATCCTCCTGCCGATGTGAATAATCGAGGGCCTGTATACACCTGCCACTCGGGATATAGTACTTTGCAGTAGTAAGTTTCAGTTTTGAATTATAGGATAAGTCTCTGGTTGTCTGCACCAAACCCTTGCCAAATGTTCTCTGGCCGATGATCACTCCGCGGTCGAGATCCTGCATCGAGCCCGCAATTATTTCTGATGCCGATGCCGAAGAGGAGTTTACCAGCACAGCGATTGGGATCAGGGTATCGACAGCCTCTTTACGGCAGTAATATGTTTTGTCCCACTGTCTGGCTTTTCCTCGGGTACTAACTATCTCCTGATTTTGGGGAACGAAAATATTCATTATATCCACTGCTTCGATGAGCAGTCCCCCCGGGTTACTCCTCAGGTCGAGCACCAGCTTATCGGCTCCCTCTTTGCTTAAGGCATAATAAGCGTCCAGCACCTCCAGTGTTGCTCCTCTGGTAAAACCCGAGAGCCGGATATATCCTGTTCCATCATCCAGGAGCTTGAAATACGGCACATTACCCAGCTTGATTTTTTCGCGGGTCATCTCAACGGTAATCTCCTCGTCTGTGAATGGCCTCTCCACAGTAATCTTCATCTTCTCACCTATCTGACCTTTCATTTGCTCACTAACCACCTTTGAGCTCTCACCTTTAACTGAGCGGCCATCGACTTTAACAATCACATCACCTGCTCTGAGTCCTGCTTTCTGGGCCGGGAATCCTTCATAGGGATCAGTTATCACGATCTTATCATCCAGCTGACCTATCATAGCACCCAGGCCACCATACTCGCCTGTTGTCATCAGCTCCAGATCCTCCATTCTTGATTCCGGGACATACACTGTGTAGGGATCGAGGGTTCTTAACATCTCATCAATACTTGTTTTCACCATCTCACCCGGATCTGTCTCATCAACATAATAGAGGTTAAGCTCCCTCATCAGGGAATGGTAAACATCAAGGTTTTTAACCAGCTCAAAATCCTTATCCTGGAAAGCTGAGAATACTATTGGAACGACCAAAATGGCCAGCACTAATCCGATTGCTTTAAGAGATTTTTTCATAATCAGCATTATTCAATAATGTAATAATCAGGGTAATGGATCATATCCATGTCCACCCCAGGGGTTACAGCTCAGTATTCTTTTTATGCTCAGATATAGTCCTTTGAAGGGACCATATTTTTTGAGAGCCTGTATGCTGTAAGTTGAACAGGTTGGGGTATATCTGCATGATCCGGGGAATAGAGGTGAAATCGAGAGTTGATAAAATTTCACCAGAAGTATAAATATCCAGGCAAGACCTTTACCTATTCCTTTTATTATTGCCTTTATTATTGTTTTAAGCGTCTTCATCATTCACCCCTGGATATTTCTTCCTTTAAACGGCTTAAAATTACTATTATTTTATCTTCTATCTCCTGGTAGCTAAGTATGTCTTTTGCCCCGTAGATTATCATAAACACTATCTGCTGCTTTTGTTCGCTGAGTTTGAAATATAATTCGTGTTTATTTTTTCGGTAAGCTTCCCTGATTCTTCTTTTGAGCAGGTTTCTGTCGACGGCTTTTTTAAAATGTCTTTTCTGAACAGAAACAGACACCTGTGCATCATATTGTAAGAGATTTTCCACCGGCAGCCATACCACGCGAAAGGGATAAGAATAAAATGATTTCCCCGATCGAAACAGCTCTTCGATTAGCTTTTTACTGCAAAGCTTTTCAGCCTTCCGGAATTTTTGATCTTTTGTCATCCCGGATAATTTTTCTGTGGTGGGATTATTTACCAGCTTTTTTGTTTTGCTCGGTAATATATTTGTCAAGTGCCATCGTCATTGAGGGAAACTCAGGACTAGGCACTTCAATATCAACCTTCAATTTAGCCTCTTTAGCTGCGCTCTGAGTGCTGGGGCCAAAGGTTGCGATTTTCATACTGTTCTGCTCAAATTCGGGGAAGTTTGAAAGCAGAGAAGCAATTCCTGATGGGCTATAGAACACAAGCATGTCGAAATCAGACATTTTTAAGTCTTTAAGATCCGAGCTAACAGTCTTGTATAACACTGTTTTCGTGAAGTTTACCTTATGCTTTTTAAGCAGGACAGGGATTTGATCATTATGCATATCTGATACAGGAACCAGAAATTTCTCACCATTATGCTTAACCAGTATATCTAAGAGATCAGTGAATCTCTTCTGTCCGTAAAAGATTTTCCTCTTTCTGTAAACGATATACTTTTGAAGGTAAACAGCTATTGATTCTGAGTTACAGAAATATTTCATTGAATCAGGCACTTGCACCCTTACCTCTTCGCAAATCCTGAAAAAATGATCTATAGCGGTACGACTGGTAAAAATTACGGCAGTATGGTCCAGAATATTAATTCTGTTTGCGCGAAAATCTTTGCCCGAAACACCTTCCACCTGAATAAACTGCCTGAAATCCAATTTAACCTTATGCTTTTCGGCCAGGTCAAAATACGGAGATTTCTCTGTGCAGGGTTTAGGTTGGGAAATGAGCACTCTCTTGATTTTCATAATAAGGCTTTTGTTTGTTAAACTCTCACGACTTTTATTGCATTCTATCCTCGAACCAACTTCCAAACAATCAGAACCGGTAAAATTTCAAGGGTACAAAGGTACAAAATCCCATATGAAATAGAAATACGGTACTGAAACAGTATGGCAAAACCTTTTATGTAATTCATTATCAACATGAATATTATAACAGAGAGGCCCATAAAAAACACTATTTTGTCCATTGGAGCTGAAATAAATGCAGCAATAATGGCAATTGGCAGCAGAAAAAACCCAAAATTTTTAATATTTATAAGCCATTGATGGTTAATCTGCTTTGTAGCCTCCCTGTTGTCGCCCAAAACGCCAAGTATATCATTCAATAGAAGTTTAGCTCCAAAGGTTAAAAACACGGACATGAATACCAGCAGCCACCCATAAAATGTTTCGGGAAGGGATTCAAAAAGATTAAACCTGATTAAAAAAAGAAAGATGAACATGCTGCCCGAGAAGATG
>CAYUNU010000426.1:0-3702 GCA_964446195.1 uncultured Porphyromonadaceae bacterium
AGCATAGAGCTTTGGGTTGTTTCCTGGCCAAAACTCTGATTAAAATATTGTTTCACATAATCAAGTTCAGCTTTCACAACTTTTCCATCAGCCTTCATCACTGCAGCGATCAGAACAATCAGACTGGTAACGAAATCTCCTCTGGTAGTGCCAGATACAGTTCTCGATTCTTGATTTAGAATTGTGTTTCCGCTTCCGTCAAGCATAGATCCCAAAGCAAATCCGAGTAATCCGCCTAATGGGCCCATAAAAGCCCATCCTAGCCCAGTACCAATCCATTTTCCAAACTTTCCCATTCTTTGTTTTTTGTTATTCTGTTATTCGCTTATGTATTTGTAATACCTGAGGTAATATCAAGCTTTTACCGTCATTAACTATCACATAGTTAGCAAGTTTTTTCTTTTTACTATCTTGCCACTGATTTAGCATCCTTTTTCTTATTTGATCAGGATCAATCTTGTCACGTTTCTTTACTCTATCAATCCTTATTTCCTCTGGTGCAAGGACAAGAATGTTTGAGTGTAGCTTCTTATAGCTACCTGTTTCAAACAAAATGGCAGCCTCTTTAATCACATAGGCTGATTTCTTATTCTCTGAGCACCAATTTTCAAAATCCTTTTCCACTTCGGGGTGGATAATTTCATTTAGTTTTTTCAGCAAGCTAGGATCATCAAATACCATGCCCCCGATAAATTGGCGGTTTAGGGAATTATTAGTATATGCATTGTGACCAAAAAGGCTGTTAATTTTACTTACTACGGTTGGGTTATTATCGCTAATAAACCTGGCTTGGTCGTCGGCTTTATAAACTGGGACGTCAAGACTCTCGAAAATTCTTGCGACGTAAGATTTTCCGCTTCCAATTCCACCGGTTAGACCAATACATATCATTTGTTTTCAAGTATATATGCTACTGTTTCTGGGTTGATTTTGATGTTCTCAATAAAATCAGGGTAATCAAGTAGCTGGATCGTCAATTTTGAAGGCGATTTTCCACTAATCTGATCATAATAGACTCCAAGATTAAAGTTTTCTGCCTGAATATTTTCAAACTCAGAGACAATTACTCTAAATGTTAGCTTAACGGATGCCGGGAAAACTTTCATTAGCATTGAATCAGGAACATTGAATGCAAATACCGGAACCTCCATACTTTTTTCGGTGTATTGTTCAACAGGAATTTCAACCAGAACTCTTTTATTAGTAAAGCTAACTTTATCATGGATTTGGAGCAGTGATAAATTTCGCTGAATGTTGCCGTCCACTTTTTTGAGTTTAAGTTGTGCCGTCATTATTTGTGGAATAGTGTCCAGTATAGCTGATGGGCCTGATATTTCCACACTATCAGGAGTAATAATTATTCCACCTTTAACCATGTATTGTTTTTCAATTTGCAAATCCAAATCTGCTTTTACAGGCACCTTTTTTTTAATCATTGTTGAAAATTTGAATGATATGGTATCTGGAATAATTGAATTGACGTGAATATTATTCAGTTGATTTGTAAGACGGTTTTTTACTGGTTGGAGGGAAATGGTAATGTTATTGTTGTTAAGGGCATCAATTTTCCCTGGGTAGATTACTTTGAAGTTTACTTTGAGCCTGTTTTTTTTTATGTCCCAGTTGTGTCTGAGTATGGCAAAGCCTCTACCAGTGACTTCCATCTGAATTTTTTCTGGAAGATCATTAATTAAAACCAGGTCATTTGGAAGATCAACAAATCCGACCGGATTAGAAATAATTGTAGTGTATTCTTTTTCGAGAGTCCAGAGGAACCAAATTAATGTTGCGATTCCAATAAAAATAAAAAACACACCTAGTCTCTTATTAGGCATCAGTTTTTCGCGGGAAATCAGGCCCGGAATATGTTTAAAGAATGAATTCTCCGACATAAGTATTTACAAAAAACGGCTCCATGAGGAACCGTTTTTTATTATTTTTTCTGTTGGTCGGCAAGGTCTTCTGCACCCCTAACAATTGATCCTCGATCAACCTTGATTTTGACATCCTGATCAATTTCAACAAGAGCAGTATTGTCTTTAATTTCTACAATTCTACCATAGATTCCGCCTGTAGTTACTATTTTATCACCTTTTTTCAGGCTCTCACGATACTGACGCAATTCCTTTTGCTTCTTCATCTGAGGACGAATCATAAAAAAGTAAAAAACTATTATAAGTACTGCGAAAAAAAGCAATGAGCCCATTGGGTTTTGCTGTTTTGCTGCTGTTTCCTGCAGGAATAAAATGATTGACAAATTCATATAATTTATTATTATGGGTTTTTATTATTTTACGACAATTATCTCAGCATCAATATCTAACCTAATTGTATTTGGTTGAGAATTTGTGAGAACGCTTACAGATTTATGCTGAGAGCCAGTTCGTCCTGCTGAGTTGAAAACTACCTCGATTTCACCTGTTTTGCCCGGTTTGATAGGCTTACGAGGGTAGGTAGGAACGGTGCATCCACATGTTGCAGAGGCGTCAGATATAATAAGGTCGGATCCGCCAATATTTGTGAAGGTAAATTTGTGTGCAACTTTTTCTCCTTGCACAATGGTACCGAAATCATGGCTGGTTGTTTTAAACTCCATGATAGGCAAGTTGGATTTTCCATTATTTCCATCTGCGGTAATCGGGTTTGTAACCAGATTAGGTGAAACACCTTCTTCTGTGTTATTACCTGAACCTTGCTGGCAGGATGTGGAAGCTAAAAGTAACATCAAGGGTAAAACCAAAATTAATGTTTTCTTAATCATTTGTGCTAATTTTTTATTGCTTACAAAATTAATGATTCAAAGTAAATAATAGGTCAATTAATATTAAAATGACTTCAAATATTATTTAGTTTCTCCAATAAGGCCACGGCCTGTTTTCTTTATTTTTTTTTCTGTTTTTAAAATCTCAAATGTTTTATCCAGTATCCCATTAATAAATATGCTACTTTTCTCTGTACTATAGAACTTTGCTATCTCTATATATTCGTTAAGGGTTACCTTTGTGGGGATGGACGAAAACTCCATTGCTTCTGCAATAGCCATTACCATGATCAAAATATCCATGTGGGCTATTCTGTCAAAATCCCAATTCTTTGTTAGCTTTTTTATGATCTCCCTGTTTTCATCCTCATTAAGCACTGATTTTCTAAAGAGGTTTATCAGGAATTCTTTGTCTTCTTCATCCTTAAACTTGGGTAATAGTTTCAGGGCTTTTCCCTCTTTGCATTTATCAAGGGTTTTTGCGACCATCCCGGCTGCAAATTCAAGATCATCATTCCAGAAAATACTTCTCTCTTCCAGGACCTGTGACAGGAAATCATCATCTGCCAGGACACCTTCGATCAGAAAAAACAAGAAACTACGATGCTGGTTATAGCTCTTATCAGGAGATTCCATATAAGTACTGTATTCTTCAGACTCTATCATCTTGTTATACAGGTGCTTGATGAGCTCTGGGTATTGTACCCAGGAAATATGATGCTGATCGATATATCTAAGGAAGGTGCTATTTTCCCTGATTTGAATAATGAGGGGGTTGTTTATGAAAGAAGTGTTTGGATTTGCCTCTTCTTCTGTTGGAAAATGCTTTGATTTCTTTATCTCAATTCTTTTTTCGGCATAAATTGCTATTTCAACCAACAAAAGGATGAGGAGATGATACAATTCGTAGCTTTTGCCCACGCTAAACAATAATTCTTTTT
>CAYUNU010000427.1:0-1282 GCA_964446195.1 uncultured Porphyromonadaceae bacterium
CCGAATTTATTATATTTGCTAGCAGAAACTGACTTTTGTCAGTTTTTTTTGTTTGTAACAGATTTTTACGCAAAAGGAGGAAGGAATGAAAAACCTTCATAGTTTTCCAACATGTGAAGAATGTATAGCAAAAGACCATCCAATCTTTAGGGATTTGTCGCCTTCTGAGATCGAAACACTTAATTTCGATAAGGGTTGCAGTGCATACAAGCGCGGTAATATTATCTATCACGAGGGTAATAGAATAAACGGCTATTATTGTGTTAACAATGGTATTGTTAAGATGTATAAAACAGGCATCGATGGCAAAGAGCAAATTATACGCTTTGCTAAATGCGGTGATATAATTGGCTATCGTTCTGTTTTAAGCAAAGAGCTGGCATGCACCACAGCCAAAGTTATTGAGGATGCCGTTCTGTGCTTTATTCCCGCTGATTCCTTATTTTACCTGATGAAAAATAATTCGTCATTCGCCATGAACCTTATGCAGCTCACTTGCAAGGAACTTGGCGAAGCAAATAACTATATCACTGATATCGCCCAGAAAACTGTCAGGGAAAGACTTGCGGAAGTACTTTTGCTACTTAAAGACAAATTCGACCTTGACGAAGATCAAATCTTGAAAATATCTCTCACAAGAGAGGAACTGGCTAACCTGGTTGGTACAGCCACAGAATCCGTTATTCGACTGCTCAGTGAGTTCAAAAGTGATCAACTCATTGAGCTTCAAGGTCGTAAAATTAAAATTCTTAATCTGGCAGGCCTACAAAAAGTAGCTAATCTGTAGGCCAAATTTTGTTTATCAGGATTTTTCTATATTGCCATCGCATTTTTTACTAATCTAAATTGATTGACATATGTTCTACGATCTGTCGGTTCTTGACTCTATTCGCCTAAATTTCAGCCCTGGGGGTTTAACAATAATGAACATCACCCTGGCAATAATAATGTTTGGAATTGCTCTGGATTTAAAATTAGAACAGTTTAAGAAAGTAGTGTATAGGCCAAAATCACTAATTGTTGGTATCATCAGTCAGTTCGTCTTACTCCCCGGAATTACGTTCCTCTTGGTTAAATTGATCAATCCGACACCAGCCATAGCTCTTGGAATGATATTGGTCGCTGCCTGTCCGGGTGGAAATATCAGCAACTTTATGTCTCATATGGCCAAAGCCAATACTGCTCTCTCTATCTCCCTAACAGCCTTTGCAACCATGGGTGCCCTGCTGTTAACACCCCTGAATTTTGCTCTGTGGGGAGGCCTCTATGTTAAGTCCTCTCC
>CAYUNU010000427.1:1382-3672 GCA_964446195.1 uncultured Porphyromonadaceae bacterium
ATCGTACTGATTCATAATATTGTAGCTCTCACAACCGGCTTCACATTCGCCTCGTTTTGGAAACTCCCCAGAGTAGATCGAAGATCAATTACCATTGAAACAGGTATTCAGAATTCGGGCTTGGGCTTGATATTAATTTTTAACCCAAAAATATTTCCTCCCGAACTGGAGCTTGGTGGAATGGCATTTATTGCAGCCTGGTGGGGAATATGGCATATCATCTCGGGCCTAACCATAGCCGGTATATGGTCGCGTAAACCATTAGCTCCGACTGATGTTTAATAAAAAAATGAAAACGTGAAACCACTAGGGAGATATTCAAAAGGTTATCATTTGCTTAGATCGTGGGTAAACTTCACACTAAGGAATCTGTTTCTTAGGGATGTTGAAGTAAGAGGTCTGGAAAATATCGACCCCAATAAACCAATTATCCTGGCGCCTAACCATCAAAATGCCTTGCTTGATGCTCTTCTTACCGGCACATCTATTAAGCAACAACCTGTGTTCCTGGCCCGGGCAGATATTTTTGAAAAACCCCTTGTCGTTGCAATATTGAGATATCTAAAAATGCTGCCTGTTTATCGTATCAGAGACGGATTTGACAGCCTGAAAAAAAATGAAGATATCTTTGATCAATGTGTCGATTACCTTGCAAGTAAAAATACTCTCATACTATTTCCCGAAGGAAACCATGCCGATAAACGTCACTTCAGACCCCTCAAAAAAGGACTGGCAAGAATAGCTTTCGAAGCCGAAAAAAAGAATGATTTTCAATTGGGCCTCCAGGTTATCCCGGTAGGTATCGATTATTCTGATTATAGAAAATTTAGAAGCAGAGCAACTGTTATTTTTGGCGAACCAATCGAAATGAGCAGCTTTCAGTCTCTCTACAAGGAAAACCCTCAAAAAGGACTCAGGCAGCTTAATATGGCCATCCAAAAGGGTATCGAGCCCCTTATGATTGAAATACCCTGGATGGAGGTTTATGATTCAATAATGAAGCACAGAATAGTTTATTCCGAACGCTTCCATATGAACTTAGGTAGTGGAGAAAAAGGCCTTCTTCCTCGTTTCGATAGCAACAAAAAACTGATTAGCATACTGGGCAACTGGATGGAGAAAGAACCTGAAAAGGCTGCTCAACTGAACAAAAAAGCCGACTCTTACTTCGAAAAATTACAAGAGCTTAATTTTCGTGATCACGTTGTTTATAAAGCTCCATATTCAGTTCTTGGCCTGCTATTTATGAGCATCGGAACGATCCTCCTCCTGCCTTTATATCTATTCGGACTAATAAATAATTATTTGATTTTTAAGATCCCGGATTACTATGTAATGGCTAATATAAAGGACACACAGTTCAGAAGCTCTATTGCTTATACCATGGCATTCGTGCTCTTACTACCCCTTCTATATGTAATTCAAACTATCCTGGTAGCAGTATTTACAAATGGCTGGTGGATACCATTATTATACCTCCTGTCACTTATCCCGGCCGGACTTTTTTCTATCCATTACTCCTTTTGGTACAAGAAGTTAAGCTCCCGATGGAAGGTGGTATTTATGTCGGGCAAAAGAAAAAATAAAATGACCGACCTAAATAACCTACGTAAATCAATAGTTGCTAAACTCGACGAGATTACTGCCGTATAATTTTCCTGATGTTAATTCTATTTCCTGATTTTACCTGTACAAAATAGATACCCTTACTCAGACCTTCGGCACTGAAATTATGTAAGAAAGGTCCCACCGGTAAGCCTTCTTCAAAATGCTCCATTACCTGTCGCCCCGTTGCATCCATAATCTTTATGCTTAGATCGCCGGCAACAGGAAGTGTAACTTCAATATTCCCTGCATTACTCATAGGATTTGGATAGATATTTAAACCCATGCTCTCCCTGTGAACGAAAATCTCGTCCATGCCGGTGTACTCAGTGATCTTGAAATCCCATATTCCCCGTCCATAAGTCCCAAACCTGGCAGTCCTTATTGCAGGTACATAGTCAACAGCCCAATATGTCTGCTCCGGCGCTACTCCACCCGAAAGATCAAACCATTCATCTTCTGATTTTATCCATACAAAAGGCCCTACCTCCGTCGCTGCAAAAAGCAAGGTACCATCTTCATTTATTGCCATCTCAAAAATGAGAGTGTTGGGAAGCCCGTTTGAAAGAGGATCAAATGAATGCCCACCATCATGAGAAACCCAGGCAGAATGACCCGAATAGCCACTACCACCAATGTAAATAGTGTTAATATCGTTAACATCAGGAATAATAGCATTTCCATA
>CAYUNU010000428.1:0-3655 GCA_964446195.1 uncultured Porphyromonadaceae bacterium
CCGGAAAGACTGGCATACAAGGCCTCTCCTGATTATATTGATCCAAATGTAGGGACCCCTGAACGTTTTTTAGTATCCTCATACAGGCAGGATCATGAACCTGTAAAGGATCAAAGAAAGGCCACCGGTCATGCTGTAAGAGCCGCTTATATGTATTCTGGAATGGCCGATTTTGCAAGAGTAAGTGAGTCTGAGGATTATTTGCCTGCACTAAATGCAATATGGGAGGATATAGTTACAAAAAAGATATATGTAACTGGTTCGATAGGTACAGCCCAATTTCACGATGAAGGATTCGGATCCGACTATAATCTGCCAAACGAATCTGCTTACTGTGAAACCTGTTCTGCAATTGCTTTGATGCTGTGGAATCACAAAATGGCTGCTCTTACCGGCGATTCCAAATTCGCCGATTTATTTGAATTGACTCTTTACAATGGTGGATTGTCGGGTGGTTCGGCTGAAGGAGACAGGTTTTTCTATACTAATCCCTTGGAGGGGAATTCGGGTCACAAGCGTAATTCCTGGTATGAGCCTGGTTGTTGTCCCAGCAATTTTGTTCGTTTTATACCACAGATTGATCAGTTTATTTATGGGCAGAGTGAAGCAACTATTTATATTAACCAATTTATTGGTAGTGAGCTTACTACGGATGTTAATGGCAAAGAACTGATACTTAAACAATCATCTGGATATCCATGGTTCAACTCTGTTGAAATTCAACTCCGGATGGATGCCAAACTGAAGGCCAATCTGATGATCAGGATCCCGGGTTGGACCAAGGGTAAATTTTATCCGGGGGATCTTTATAATTATGTAAATAGTGATAATACATCCTCCCTTAATAGCATGGAAACTTGGGGTAAAGTAAGTATCAACGGAGAAAAAATTAATTCAGACCTTTCTAAAAATGGTTACCTGGCATTAAACCGTAAGTGGAAGGATGGGGATATTATAAGAATTGAGTTTAATATGAAAGCACGATTGGCTGAGGCAAAGCCACTTGTAAAAGATGTGGTTGGTCAACAAGTGCTAAGCTGGGGACCGGTTGTGTATTGTCTTGAGGGTATTGATAATCCAATTATTCTTGAAAATTCTGATGAGTTTAAATTTACTCCTGATGAAATCAGTCTGAAACCCTCAGATAGTATCACCCATGGTATACTTCAGATCAATGGAATGATGAAAAATAAAACAGGAGAATTAACAAGGTTTCATGCGATTCCGTACTTTGCATGGAGAAATCGTGGTGCAACTAGTATGAAAGTTTGGTTTTAATATTTATGAAGAACAAGTTGTTGAAATTTAGTGCATTGACTCTTGGTGTAATGCTATTGTTTTCATCTGTTGGAACAGCTCAATCCAATGATATTATCCATATCTGGCCGGATAAAGTACCGGGTGAAAGTGAAGCAAAGCATCCTGCATTACAAACAGATAATACAAGCCGGGATGTTGTGCGGCTAAGTGATGTTACAGATCCTATATTGGAAGTTTTTGTTTCTAAGAAAGGAAAATCCAATGGTGCTGCTATGCTTGTCTGTCCGGGTGGTGGGTACAATATATTAGCGATTAATCTGGAGGGTTATGAAGTGGCCGAATGGTTGTCTTCTCTGGGGTATACGGCATTTGTATTACAATATCGTGTGCCTGATAAAAAAGAAGGAGCATTGATGGATGCACAAAGGGCCATGAGAATTATAAGGTCGCAGGCAAAACAATGGAATATTGATCCAACCAAGGTAGGTGCGATGGGGTTTTCTGCCGGGGGAAGCCTAAGTGCAAGGCTTTCTACTCTTTACAACAAACAGACATATGTGCCGGTAGACGAGTATGATATGCTCTCGTGTCGTCCTGATTTTACGGCTCTTATTTATCCGGCCTATCTCGACCAGGGTGAGGATCGTAGCTTAACACCGGAACTTGAAATTGACGACCATACTCCACCTATGTTTCTTTTTGCCACAGCTGATGATTTCTATGCGAACAGTGCCCTCGTTATGGCTGGCGCTTTGAGAGATGCTAAGATTCCAGTTGAGCTACATCTCCTGGCAGAGGGCGGTCATGGTTATGGTTTGCGTCCAGAAACAGAGGCTGGTAAAACATGGCCCCTATTGTTGGCCAAATGGTTAACGCGATGATTTAGGAGACGCAAGGTATCGCATCTCTACCAACATCGCGTTTTTCATCACCTAGGGACGGTCTTTTTGTGAAAATTTGTACAGATCTATTTTTCCGCTTAACACATCGGCCCAGCGCATTGGGGCTGTTTTAACCAGCTCATGTCTATTCTGAGGAATATGTTTTTTCAAACTGTCTTTCTGGATATTATAATCAGGCATATTTGCCAGGTTGTTCCATCCTTCGGGATCATTTTCAAGGTTATACAATTCCTCTTCATCTCCGTTATAGTTAATGTAATGCCATTCATCTATTCTGATGGAGTAGTGTTTGTCGCTTAGGCTTGTTATCGCTGGATATGACCAGTCTAGATCAGGATTTTCAAGCAAGGGTATCAAACTATGGCCACTGATACCTTCCTTTTGAGGGATTCCACATAATTCGGTGAGAGTAGGGAAGATGTCGACCAATGATACATTACTTAAACAGCTTTCAGGAACATTACCATTCTTAAGCCCCGGACTGCCGTTAGGTGCTTTAATGAAGAGTACAGAATTAATCACATTTTCCCACAGTGCAAATTTACTCCAGTCTTCCTTCTCTCCAAGTTGCCATCCATGGTCTGAAAAAATAACAACAATTGTATTTTCGGCATACTCGCTTTCATCAAGCGTCTTTAATAACTGTCCAACAAGATCGTCGGCATAATTTATTGAAGCCAGGTATCCCTGGACTGCTTCTTTCCACAAATCATTTTCTAAAACCTTGTTATGCCAGAATACCCTGGCTGTTCTCTGACCAGTTGGAGGCAGATCCTCTCTGTCTCCTTCAAGTACTTTTGGCAATTGAATATTATCAATAGGAAATTTATCATAATATTTCTGAGGCACGTACCATGGAAGGTGTGGTCTGTATAAGCCACATGCCAGGAAAAACGGTTTATCGTGCTGCTTGTTAAGCTGTTCCGAAACCCATTGAACAGATGAATAATCACCTGTTTCTTCGGTTGAGAATGGCAATGGCTTAAAATCAAAAGCAACGTACATGCCTTTGTAATGAGGCATTGTAAACTTATTCCCTTTAGGGTCATCCTCTCTTATTTCATTATCCTGCATAGTGAAAATCATCCTTTGGTTTAAGGAATCAAAATCAGGAAGGAAGTAATTAGGGAAATGTTTAATTTTAGAAGGAAAATAATCGTCCCAGGATCTTGGATCTGGCATATTATTATGAAAGAGCTTTCCCGCTCCGGCAGTCCAGTATCCATGCTCTCTAAAATACTCAGGTAGGGTTAGTTCATCTGGAAGAACATGACGCCAGATTTGTGGATTATTGTACAGTCCTGTTACCCAAGGATTTTTACCTGTCATCATAGCTGTGCGGGATGGGTTGCAAGAAGGTGATGCACAATAGGCATGTGTAAATACCATAGCTTCCTCAGCAAATTTTGAAAGGCTAGGTGTTTTTGCCTGAGGATGACCTCCCAAAGGCTCAATCCAATTGTTGAGATCATCTACCGAAATCAGGAGAACGT
>CAYUNU010000429.1:0-3653 GCA_964446195.1 uncultured Porphyromonadaceae bacterium
TTTTCCCCTAAATCCCCATTTCCCCTTTATTCCAGGAAGCCTTGTATCTCGAATGTCCATGCATATTGACTGGGCATTTCGTTGAAGCCGATTTCTGAGATGTCAATTACTATATTCCCATTATTATATTTCCAATTTAATTCCTTTTCATAGCCTAACATATGCACTCTTGTTTCCTTATTTGGTTCCGGCATGTTGGGGAGCACCAGCGCTTTCTCTGGCCATTCCAATGTTATTGCATATAGGTTTCCATTATTTGTTGTATATCCAATGTATTGTCCCTGAGATTGAAAAGTGCCTATAAGACCGTTCCTGTCTTCATCAGGATTTATTGTCGGAAACAAACATCTTGAAGGTACGATTATTTTTTCTGTCATTTTTGAGGACCAAAATAGCTGTATTGAGGCATTTTGCATATGTTCGTAGTATTCGATTCTTATCGGATACATATGATTTGCCTGAAGGTCTATTTTACCAATTTTTGTTTCAGTTAGGTTGGTATTCATAACCTGACTACTAACATTCTCGGGTACGTTTCCCCAATTATTTATTATTAGTTCATCTCCTATCCAAACCCTGACAGCATCGTCGGCCACTGCCTCAAAAGTATATTCTTCGCTGTGATCCGGTCGTACGTAGCCTTTCCACACGGCTCTAAAAGAGTCTTCAGATATTGGTTTGCCGGGGCTGTTCCTAACCCAATCGTAGTTAATTTCAGGGTCAAGACGAGCCAGAAAATAGGTTTTTTCTTCACCAGCTCTTATCCAGGAATTGGATCCTTTAATTGCCTCTTCGTTCATTTCTATCCATTCACCAAGTTTAAGAATTCTTTCTTGTTGTAGAAGGGGAATTTGTCCATCTGCTTTTGGACCCACATTTATAGTTATTCCGCCACCATTGGATACTGCTTTAATAAAGAAATGAATAAGGTCCTCCGGTGTCATGTAGGCTTCTAATTTTTCATTTCGGTTAAGAGCAAAGGATCTTCCTAGTCCACGAACCTCCGACCACGGGCGGTCGCTGTTTTTTATACCAGAACTATACTCAGGTGTGAGGAAGCCGATATCACTACCTCCACCCCAACGATTATTAACTATTGCATCTGGGCCTACCAGATTGTAATACCAGGAAATTAGTTCTGTGGCATGAAAATCAGAAGCTTTGTTAAACCATTCTCCATCTGTGAATATTAGGTCGGGCTTATAGGTCCCGATAACTTCTTTAAACTGAGGTATCATATGTTTGTCGACATATTCTTTTATCTGGTCGTTGGGATCAGTATACCAGCGGTGCAAGGGGTTATTCCATTCGGTAAGAGAATAGTAAATCCCCATTCTTAAGCCGGCATCCTGCACTGATTGGGTAAGTTCTCCAACTATATCCCGTTTGGGTCCAACTTCCAATGCATTCCATCCCGGAGCATATTTGCTTGGCCACAATGCATAGCCGTCGTGATGCTTTGACACAAGAATTATATATCCAGCTCCTGAGCGACGGAAGATATCTGCCCATTCATCAGGGTCGAATAGCTCGGCTTTAAAGAGAGGAGCGAAATCTTTGTAAACAAAATTTTCACCGTAATTTTTTTTCATGAACTCGGTTCTCAGAGGTTCTTTTAATTGCAGTCCTCTCAAAAACCACTCGCCATATGCTTCGGGTTCACTGTAAGATGGAACAGAAAACAATCCCCAATGAATAAAAATGCCAAGTTTTGTGTCCTTAAACCACTGAGGGTAAGGACGAGACTGAAGATCATCCCAGTCCGCAGTCCAGGTTTTGTCCTGGGCTTGTGCCAGGATGGGTAGCATAAGAAGTATTATAAGAAGCTTTTTCATAAATGAATAATCGATTGAATTTGTTTATGGTTACTTGTTACTTGCTAACAACTATGATTTCGTCGACGAAGAGCCATGCAGGTTGGCCTGCTCCACTATGCCATTCGGGACACTGACCAATACTTACGGCAATAATTTTAATATACCTGGCTTTACCTTCTTTAATATTTATGGAAAAATCCTGTATTTTTCTTTCTGGATCTTTCAATGAGATTTGGTTTTTGGCAGTTCCCAGGGCTTTGTA
The DNA here is from genome assembly GCA_964446195.1 of uncultured Porphyromonadaceae bacterium. Classification (GTDB taxonomy): domain Bacteria; phylum Bacteroidota; class Bacteroidia; order Bacteroidales; family UBA12481; genus JAUVKA01. The sequence continues at coordinate 2,080 of CAYUNU010000429.1, forward strand.
TGTTTTACCGTCTACAGATCCAAAAGCTGAAACAATTTCGGGAAAGAAGACCCAGCTACCGACTGTTTGCAGGCATCCTACTCTAATACTTGAGATTACCTCTTCTTCTCCAAGATCAATAACTATCTCCATGTCTTTGCCATCAAAAGCCTGCCAGCGTCCGTCGCCCAGATTTACAGATCCTCTGAGGCTGTTAGTAAGAGCGGTATTGCCTCCTGCCGGGTATTTGGGACTGTAATCAGTCAGGTATTTTACTGAAGCTCCTGTAGCCTCATGAATCCAGACTTTTTCAGAAGCTATTCCCGAATAAATTTTGTTGTCGACAAAAGTTCCTGCTTTCACAACAGTTGTTTTCGTCACTGTAAAAGGTTGATCAAATAGGGCTGAGCTGGTTGTTGGGTCGCTTCCATCTAGAGTGTAACGTATTGAACCAAAGTTTAGTGGATTAGATAGCTGTATGGTGAATTCTCGATTTTTTAGATCGAAATCTGTTTCCAGGTCCACATTCGCAAAGCTCTTTGAATAGTTAATTCCGCTACGATCAAGTCGTCCAAGATGGCTCCTTAATCGTGTGGCAAAGTCGTCAAAATCTCTTTTACTCTGAGGTGTCCACCCAACTTCCGCCAGGGCTGATAAACGTGGAAATGCCATATAGTCGGCTTGCTCTGGTGTAGTCACATATTCAGTCCATAGATTGGCCTGAACTCCATGTATATATTTAGCTTCCTCGTCGCTTAACTCATCAGGTACAGGATTAAAGGAATAGACTTTTTGCAAAGGAAGGTAACCGCCTATTGCCAGAGGTTCCAATTCTGGTTTGCCCTGATAATAATCAAAATAGCAATGGGATGTTGGAGTCATTACAACAGGATGTCTTTCTTTGGCTGCTGTTATTCCTCCCTGCACTCCTCTCCATGACATAACAGCTGCATTTGGCGCGAGGCCTCCCTCCAGGATTTCATCCCATCCAATTAACTGTCTGCCATTTGCATTAAGAAATACTTCTATTCTGCTTATAAAGTAACTCTGAAGTTCATGTTCGTCGGCCAGGCCTTCTTGTCTAATTCGTCTCTGGCAATCGTCGCACACTTTCCACTCTTTTTTATTTGCTTCATCACCTCCAATATGTATGTATTTGGAAGGGAATAGCTCTATCACCTCCCCTAACACATCTTCCAGGAACTGAAACGTTTCTTCTTTTCCTGCACAGAAGATGTCGGTTATTGGCCACACGCCTCCGGGAAGAACGGTAAAAGGTCCGCTGGTGCATGCATACTCCGGGTATGCGGCCAAAACTGCATTAGTATGTCCCGGCATTTCAATTTCAGGCACTACGGTAACAAAACGGCTTTGTGCATATTCAACAATTTCTTTTATGTCATCCTGGGTATAAAAACCACCATAAGTTGCCTCTTCTCCGGGCTTTTGACTCTCTCTGGCATTCCAATGGAGGTCTTCACGATCAACCCTCCAGGCACCAACTTCCGTAAGCTTAGGATATTTTTTAATCTCGATACGCCATCCCTGATCATCTGTTAGGTGTAGATGGAGGGTATTCATTTTATGCATAGCCA
>CAYUNU010000430.1:0-1573 GCA_964446195.1 uncultured Porphyromonadaceae bacterium
AGTCGTCAGTATCCTTTTCACCGGGTTCCAGATTACTAAAATAGCCTGTAAGCCAATAATAGTTACGGCCATGTGGATCAACACGATGTTCAAACTCCTCCTTCCAAACACCCTTTGCCTGTCGGCACACTTTAATCCCCTGGCAATCTTCGGGAGATATTTTGGGGAAGTTAACATTCAGGCAAGTACAATCCGGCAAACCTTTTTTCAGAACCTCGGGGATAATTTGTTTAGCATACTTAATCGCAAGTTTGAAATCAGCATCTATCGAATGATCATCAACCGACAAAGCTACTGAGTTTATGCCATTCATGCAGCCTTCAATGCAAGCTGCAACAGTACCACTATAAAATAGGCTCACCGACGAATTTGATCCGTGGTTGATTCCGGAAAGTATCAAATCAGGTTTCTTAGGGAGAATCCGGTTGAGTGCAATTTTAACGCAATCTGCAGGTGTACCTGTGCAAGAATATATTTTCAGTCCCGGCTCTTCAGATTTAAGGGTATATCTGATCGGTGCTGTAAGAGTGACAGCATGCGACATTCCCGAATGCCCCTTAACAGGGCCAACAACAACGACATCCCCAAATTCTCTGGCAACATCCGTAATATTCTTAATCCCAGGTGATTTATATCCATCATCATTGGTAATCAATATCAGCGGTCTTTTCTCCATAATTTTTTTTCAAGCAACAAAAATAAGAAAAGAAAGGATGGGTCAAGCCTTTTTTGTTATTCCTAAAATACTAAATTCGTAATGTCTGTACAGATAAAAAACACTTAAGAAATGGATGAAAAATTAAACACAGCAAAAAGATTTGGGACAGCACCTGTTTTTTTTACAGCTATCTCAACAATATTGGGAGCGATTCTATTTCTCCGCTTTGGTTTTGCGATCGGTACGCTTGGTTTTTGGGGAGTTGTCCTGATTGTTCTTCTCGGCCACATGGTAACCATACCTACAGCCCTTGCTATATCTGAGATAGCCACCAATAAGCGTGTGGAAGGTGGCGGTGAGTACTTCATCATTTCACGCTCTTTCGGACTAAATATTGGAGGGACAATAGGTATCGCACTCTTCCTCAGTCAGGCGATCAGCATCGCATTTTATATCATAGCTTTTACCGAGGCATTTGAGTTTCTCTTTAACTGGGTGGCTGACAGATGGAATTTTGTGTTACCCCGACAGGCAGTCAGTATACCAGTTATGCTCGGTCTTAGCGCCATCATACTCAAGAAAGGAGCTAACCTTGGTGTAAAAGCGCTCTATGTTGTTGTCGCTATCCTCGGATTATCACTAATTCTGTTTTTCCTTGGCTCCCCAACCGAGGCAGCTCCTGCAGGCTATACTATTAGGGACGCTGAGATGAAAAACATGAATGATTTCTTCATGGTATTCGCAATAATATTCCCTGCTTTCACGGGTATGACTGCTGGAGTTGGTTTATCTGGTGATTTAAAAAATCCAGCTAAATCAATCCCATGGGGCACTGTTACAGCCACGCTTGTCGGATTGATAGTATATGTTTTTATTATATTCAAAATAGCAAAATCCGCCTCTCCTCAGGAAATG
>CAYUNU010000430.1:1673-3648 GCA_964446195.1 uncultured Porphyromonadaceae bacterium
AGAGAAAAATTCGACAAACAATCCAATCAGGTCTATCTTGATACTATGATTTCTCCATCCTTTACTTCAGCAATAGCCCAAACTATTCAGATCCCCGGTATATCAGGAATGGAAAATAATATGTTTCTGTTTGATTTCGATAGAAAGGAGGAGATAGAACTTTCGGCAATTATTGAAAATCTCCCTCTTGTTAATGCCGGTGAATTTGATATTGGGATAATTTCAGCTGCCAATGAAAAAATCAATTTCAAAAATGGTATCCATATCTGGTTGCGTTCTCTTGATGTTGAAAATGCTAATCTCATGATCTTACTTAGTTACATTATGCTTGGTCACCCCGATTGGAGCAAGTCCGACATCAGGATATTCCAACTCTTTAAGAAAGAAAATTTTCAGAAAAAGCAGGAACAAATACAGAACCTGATTTTAACGGGTCGACTACCTATCACGAACAAGAATCTGGAGTGGATTGAGGAAAAACCAGGGACAAATTTCAAATCACTGGTTAATGAAAAGTCTGCCGAAGCAGGTCTTACACTAATTGGATTTCACCGAGGGCAGGTAAAACATGAGGGAAGCAAGGTATTTACCGGCTACGAGGTCGATAGCCATATTCTCTTTCTTAATTCTCACAAGCAAATAGATATAGATTAAACGAACTTACATTTCACCGTGTGCGCACACGGAAAACAAAAATTGCTTGTATCTTTGTGTCATAAAAAATTATGTCAGCTAATATCGGTATAGAATAATGTATAGTCAGGAAACTCTTAAAAACCTCAAGCCTCTCAAAGAATTTTTCATCGGGATAGATTCAGACGGATGTGCCTTTGACACAATGGAGGCCAAGCAGAAAGAATGTTTTTGTCCGAATGCAATCAAGCACTGGGAATTACAGCAAGTATCCAAATATGCAAGAGAAACATGGGAGTTTGTTAACCTCTATTCGAAAACCAGAGGGACAAACAGATTCCTGGCCTTGATCGAATCACTTGGACTTCTATCCTCAAGACCTGAGGTTAAGGCCAGGAATGTTGTTATTCCTGATTTAAGCCCTCTGCATGAATGGACACAAAAAGAGTCTAAACTAGGTAACCCTACTCTTGCAGAATATGCAAAAACAGCTAATAACGAGATAATTGACCGGGCACTGGTTTGGTCTTTATGTGTGAATGCTGATATAAAGGATATGATATATGATATACCACCCTTCCCTCTGGTTAGGGATTGTTTAATAAAAATGACAGATCATGCCGATGCGATGGTGGTTTCACAAACTCCTATCGAAGCTCTTGAAAGAGAGTGGAAAGAAAATGATCTTGATTGCTTTGTAAGGATAATTGCCGGGCAGGAATATGGTACAAAAGCCGAACATCTGGCACTGGCCGCAAAAGGGAAATATCAGGATAACAAAATATTAATGATCGGAGATGCCCCCGGGGATATGAAAGCGGCCAAAAGTAATGGTGTTTTATTCTTTCCTATCAACCCTGGTCATGAGGAAGCATCATGGGAGGAACTATACAGTGAGGGTCTTGAGAGGTTTTTCAGTGGAAATTACGAGGGGCCATATGAGGAAAGTCTCATTTCAGTATTTAACAACTTTCTGCCTGAACAGCCATCATGGGGTAAAATGCAGTTTTCAAATTTGTAAGTACTTAAGATGACTGATCAAGAAATCAAAGACATATTGCTGAAGGAACTGGCCAATCTGGGGACTAAAAAAAAGGTTTTAGTTATACCTCCTGATTTTACCCGTTATCATTCCTATGCCGGCAAGCTAACAGAATGGATTTGGGAGTTCTACGGTGACGCAGTAAAAGCAATCCTGCCAGCCCTGGGGACACATTCCCCCATGACTGAAAAGCAGATCAGTAATATGTTTGGGGAGATTCCTCCGAGACTATTTAAGAACCACTATTGGAGGAATGATGTGGTGACCCTGGTGCATGTTCCTTCTGAATTTGTGGGGGAT